>NZ_JADEXP010000422.1 GCF_015207065.1 Leptolyngbya cf. ectocarpi LEGE 11479
TCGTAGGTTTCCTGGGTGGTTTTGTGCGTGATGCGGGCGGTGACACGACCGTCGCAAATGTCGTCATACCAATTTGAATTGTCCGCAAAATCGGTATTTAAATCAGACGGATTGAGAGAGCCTGAAAGACCATCAGCCGCATAGAAGATAAGCATGCCGTTATCGTATTCGATTGTACCAAGATTGACGTCGTGCGGCTCTCTTCCCAACTTTTTGGCTAGTTTACTGATCAGTTTTTGGGAATCTTTTCCATCCTCATCAAGTGTGTTGGGAAAGGGGAATTGTCCACCGATTTTCTGATAGTTGTTGTTGCTATCTACAGAAACAGCCGGAGGGCTGTTAACCAGCTCATGTCGATAATTACGTGCGCCGTCCTTTCGTTTCCCTTCGTCAAGCACATTAGGGTTGCGATAGCGCGTACTAATAGCGGGTGCGATGCGATCATCGAAAAATCTAGGGCTGAGATTTTGATGATTGTCGAGTTGGATCGAGAGGTCAAGGCTATTATTGAAATCGTACCAAAATGGCTTCTTATTCGCGACTTCGACCGTCCACTCGATGTTATAGTCGTCGGGTTCGATCTGACCTACCGGATTTCCCTCATCATCACAAGCATAGATATAAAACCGTTGGGCTTGTTTTTTGATTCTCCCATCTTCGGTGAGGTAATCATTATCGACTTCAAAAAGATTGGCCCAAGGGATCTCAGGACTAAAAATTACGCACTCTTTTTCGGCTGGTCCATTGCCAATGCGCGCGATACCGATGGATGGATAAATTCTGAATTTTGGTTGTGTTTGATTGTTCATGATTGTGTCATTCCCCCTTGTTAGAATCGATTTGAACCCTTTATTCCCTAAATTTTCTTTAATTTCCTGGGATAGTTATGAATTCAATGCAGTATCAACATGACTGCCCGGCTTTCTCGCATTTATTATAGCCTCATTAGCTTCCTGAAAGGGACTTCAGAGTTAGAACGTAATCTACGCGCATGGTATTCGTAAGCATCAATTCACTGAAAGATGCCGAGAATTTTATTGTTGGGGTGAGAATAAAAAACGGTGAACTACATGTTACAAATCTGTGATACCAAAATACCATTCGGATGGTAGCTGGGAGCTGAGTATGGACAGCTTCAAAGCTCGGTGAGGACAGTATTTTAATTTTGCTGGCAAAGCAGCAAAGCATTAGGATTGACTCATCATATCTATGCAGTGTCGCTTATCGAGAGGCAAAGGAGTGAGCCGAATCGTTTTAACCACTATTGGATCTTTTGGAGATTTACATCCAAAGATTGCGATCGCGCTTGAGTTACGTCGTCGAGGTCACGATATTGTGTTTGCAACTCATCGAGAATATCAGCACAAAATCGAAGCTCTCGGATTTGAGTTTCACCGAATGCGGCCTGACAACACCGCACTCAACGATCCTGAAGAAATGGCACGAATGATGGATCTGAGAACAGGCACAGAATATGTGGTTAGAAATTGGGTTTGTGCCAGCTTGCGTGAAACCTACACAGACTTGATGAACACAGCCAAAAATGCCGATCTCATCATCAACGGTGAAGGCGTACTGGCAGCCAGATTAGTCGCAGAAAAACTAGGAATTTCGTGGATACCGACGGTTCTGCAACCCCTATCCTTTCTCTCTGCTTACGATCCGTCTGTTCTGCCTGCACTCCCCGCCATCTTCCAACTACCCGGCTTTAACCTCATAGCCCAACGCGGCATTAGACCCCTCTCAAAACTCTTATCAAAAGCTTGGGCAAAACCAGTTTACCAACTCCGACAGGAGATTGACCTGCCTCCCCTTAAAGGTAACCCATTGATTGACGATAAATATCCTCCAGGTTTAGTCCTAACGATGTTCTCACCAGTCCTTGCTAAGCCCCAGCCAGATTGGCCGACTAATACAGTACTCACAGGGTTTACCTTCTACGACGGCAGCGAGGGCGGTAGACAACTTCCTTCTGAACTAGAGCAATTTCTAAATGCAGGTGAGCCACCGATTGTATTTACGCTAGGGTCAGCCGCAGTGGTGTCTCCAGGACAGTTCTATGAGGAAAGCATCAAAGCGGTCAACCATTTAAACCGTCGTGCTGTACTGCTGATGGGTAAAAATGCGCCGCCAGCCAATCTTCCCAACAGTATAATTGCAGTGAACTATGCGCCGTACTCTCAACTCTTTTCGCGGGCCTGTGCAATCGTTCATCAAGGCGGCGTTGGCACAACGGCTCAGGCATTACGGGCAGGTCGTCCAACGCTGGTGACACCTTACAGCGTCGATCAACCAGACAATGCAGCCAGAGTTAAACGCCTGGGTACTTCACGAACGGTTTCTCGCAAACAATACATAGCGAAACGAGTTGCCAAACAGTTGAATGAATTATTAGACAATCCTAATTATGCAGCTAGATCCATAAAAATTGGAGCAATTATTCGAGCAGAAAATGGGGTGAATGTAGCGTGCGATGCAATTGAAAAACAGCTTAAAGCTGTCTAAATTTCACCGTGAATGCCAGAGCAGCCCAACACTCCGTTGGTACGGATGGAAACAGGAGGGAGTGGGCCTATCTGCCGCCGCACAACTTTACCGTTATGCTGCTCATTAGAGTGGTTAAGACATAGGCGAAAGGTTACTGAAAGTTTGACACCAAGCCCGATTAAGACGGCTCGTTACCTGCCATAGAGGGTGGTGTGGAGTGGAGCTGTGCGACCATTTCTGTACGCGACGAAACACTTAGCTTACGGAACATTCGCTTCAGAGCCTGCTTGACAGAATTTTCGGTGATCCAAAGTTCCTTCCCGATGGCTGCATTGGTTCGTCCTAACGCAACCAACTGGGCGATCTGTAATTCACGAGGGGTTAACCGATGAGTGCTCAATGGTTGTTGCCGAGGTCTAACAGTGCTTCGCGCAAGTCGCGCAGTTGCAGTCCAGGTAGACAAATGCAAACAAACGGCACCTAGATCCGCTAAATCCTGATTGTCAAAGGCTGGCATCGACTTTTCACGAGTGCAACCTACCGTACCGATTAACTGACCGCCATTAACAATCGGTCCTGCCATTACATGCCAGTGATCCGGACGAGGACAGATCAGATTCCAAGCTTTGGGTGTTGTTACCAGTCCTTCATGGACGGGGGTATGACAGTCTGCAAGGTAGCGGGCGACCGGATTATGTTCAAGGGATAGGGCGATATTAAGAACGTTTTGAAACTTGCGTTCGGCTAGAACCTGATCAAAGAAAAAGATTCCTGATCGCTTGGCAGCAAAGTACTCACCCACCTTTGGCGCCAGGTGCGATCGCAATTCATCCTCATGCTTAAACTGATGAATTTCTTCAAATAAAAGCTTTAAGGAAATCGTCATGGTGGCTAAAAGAGTACTCGATCGAGGACTAGGCGCGGTGGGTTCGCATTTCTACTATAAGGATAGTTCACTTGCAATGACCACGAGGACATCCGCTTATGACTGATTCACAAACGTACACCATCGGTTTAGTCTTTTATCCTGGTATGACCGCATTAGATATGGTGGGGCCGCAGCAAGTTTTTAGCGCTCTTCCGGGTGTTGAACTGCATCGAATCTGGAAAAGCTTAACCCCCATTACCTGCGATGACGGATTGGTCATTTTGCCGGATACGACCTTTTCAAACTGCCCACCCTTAGACGTCATCTGTATCGGCGGCGGACTAGGACAGCAAGCAATTGTAGACGATCTAGAGATACTTGAATTTCTTCAAAAACAGGGCAAGACCGCAAAGTTTATCACCTCTGTGTGTGGCGGATCAGAGTTTCTCGCAAAAGCAGATTTGCTAGAGGGGTATCGAGCCGCGACGCACTGGGGAATGCGTGAACAGCTGATGGCAAATTCAGGGGTTGAGGTTGGCACCGAGCGTGTCGTCGTAGATCGCAATCGCATCACGGGCGGCGGCGTGACAGCCGGAATCGATTTTGGCTTAACGATCGCAAGTATCCTTTACGGGGAAGAAACCGCCAAGATTGTTCAATTATTAATGGAGTACGATCCCGCTCCGCCATTTGATACCGGTTCGCCCGAGAAAGCAGGCCCCGAATTGGTCAATAAAGCCGTGTTGTTTATGCAGGGGATGTCAAATTTAGAACTTGTAAAATCAGTAAACTGACATGACCACAACTTCAGAAACAGATCGCTCTTTTGTTGCTTCAAGCTGGGTTAAAGTTGGGTTTTACGCAACTTCCATTCTCTTTAACATTTGCTTAATTGTTCAGGTATTGACGGTTGGTGTTGCCTACTTCACCGATCCTGCCTGGTGGACTATTCACGTGTGGCTCGTGCGAGGGTACGGTGGGCTGTCACTAATTCTGCTGGTAGCGGCGTTGATGCTTCCATTTTCTAGCAGAACTCGCTGGCTGACGGCTAGTTTACCTGTGCTGCTTGGACTGCAGTTTTGCAGCATTCATCTCAAAACACCTCTTCATTTAGAGATTCTTCATCCATTGATTGGATTCACGCTATTCTATGTTTCTTCAAGTCTCGTACACCGTGTATCGCGTGAGTACATGCAACATGGAAGTAAAAAAGGACAGATCGGCGTATCAGGTTGAATCTTGCGGTAGACCATCAAAAACTGAGATCGCAACACCCACACTACGCCTATTACGCCATTGCTGATCCAAGGAATGGACCGATCTGTAGCCGTTGTCATTGGACGGTTGCTTACAGATCAAACCATCCCGAGGATCAGCAATGCTTTGATTAAGCTATGGCCACCCGTTTGGTCAAAATGGCCATGACTTCTTCGGGCGTCCGGTGGAGATGGGTTTACTCCAGTCGTTGGGTTCAGCGTAGTGCTTTTTGTGCAGGTCTTGAATGGTTAGCCGCACGGCGGTAAGGCTGGTCAAACAGCAGATGACGCACCGTTTCGTATTTCATCAGTTGCAATATAATTGAGAAATACTCGCTGAACATTCTTATATTTTTTATTATGACGATTCGTGAAATAACGATTGCCAAATTGCAGCAGCTGCCAAGCGTGCTCTTGCAAGAAGTTAACGATTTTATCGACTTTTTAAGTTATAAACATCAACCTTGGACAAAAACAAAGGAGCCTCAAGCTTCCATCACTGAAACATGGGCACAATGGTTTACAGCAGTTGATCATCTACCCATTAAAACTACTGAATCAGCTGGTGACTATCAACAGCATCTGCTATCTAAATATCGTAAGCAGGGGTTAGAACTTTGATCCTTCTTCTCCTCTCCTGACTACCTGGTCTTGTTTGACTGAAGCTATGTATTTATCTCTCCCGCCTCAGAGGATGTTTTAAAAGGTAGAGGGGTGTATCAAATCATGCCAGTCTCCTGAGCATCAAGCGAGTCATGGCAATATAAATCATGGCCTCAGATGATTCGGGTAAGCGTTCATAATCCTTACTCAGGC
>NZ_JADEXP010000423.1 GCF_015207065.1 Leptolyngbya cf. ectocarpi LEGE 11479
GGACGATGAATCTGACTTTGTAAAAACTGGATAGCGACTTTAGAGCCGATGACTGTAATTTGGGGTGCGATCGCAAGCAGCTGACCCATCAAACCACTGTGGTCAGGTTCAGTGTGGTTGACCACCAGATAATCAATGGCTGTTGGGTCAATTAAACGGTGAAGACAGTCTAAATAAAGAGATTCAAACTTCAGGTGAGTCGTATCCACTAAAGCAACTTTGTCACCGCGAATGAGAAATGAATTGTAGGTAGTGCCGTTACACAGCTCAAACTCAATATCAAAGCGATCTCGATCCCAATCAAGACAGCGAATCGCTGTAGAGTCTGTGGCAATCTCTTCTATTTGTAACGTCAGTCGTGTTGACGCAGACGTTGTTGGATGTGAATCAATGAGGGTAACCATAGAGAGTATCTATCCTGGTCTCAAACTCAACGTTTGTACCTCTATGGTTGCTCCCATATCTGGGTTTGTAAAATGTCAATACCCAAACCAAATGATAAATAAAATTTATAATAAATCGAATATTTAATTTGTAATATAAATGCATAGAGAATTGTCAATTCTGTAGCGAATACAGAGTTAAAAACAGCAGCCATTCTGATCGAAATATTCTGATACCAAGGGATTTGCTTTAATTAAGGACGATTTAGTCACCAAGCAAATATCAATAAAGTTAGGCATTTTTTCATTAAAAGATAGCTCAAACTTATAGCTCAGTTTTGATAATTGATTCATACCACACGTGAATCGGGATCTTTCTCAAGGCTTTTAAAGATAGAATCATATACATGATAAATAAATATCTCATAGATTTTAGTCTATCTCTCTAAGGAGCCGATTGGTACAGCAAGACTTGGCCATTGCTGAAGTAACGACTCATAACTGTTCCCTGGTGGGTGCTGAAAGATAGCTTGATCTCAGCTGCGGCTCTAATTTCTGGGGGGAAGAAATCTCCTAAAAGTACTAACTCCATCTTCTCCCCTTTCCTCTTGACGAATAGGTTTGCTGTGATTTGCTAGGAGGCAACCGCTCTCCACCGGCAATGATAGCTTCAGTGCTGTTCCTCAGCAGGTAGCCGGGTTTAGGATTGGACCCTGCTACCTTTTCTTATTGTTTTGGCATCGCTGCCTTGTATCTCATATCCGATTGGGTACTTTCTGCTTGGGTGCTTGACGAAAGCCCAAAACCCGGTCTAGAGTCACTCAATGCTGTCTCGGCAGCAGTTCGACTGGAGCCGTCCGTTACCGACGGGGCAGCCGAATGAGGTGATGGCGATTTTGATTAAACGGGTCCGGATGGATTAGACAATCTGTGCGGGAATCTGTGCGGGGCGGGTAGCCAGTGGCAAGTGCGACTGCGGGGCTACCCGCCTGGTTGCAAGGCTTGCTCACGTTAGAGAACGCGGCCCTTATCTTCTATACCGACGAATGGGACCGTTGTAATCTAGAGTGACGCTGCGATCGCGGCCAGTTCCTGCTACGGTCACAACACTCAGAGTGGTGTATTGTTCACGGATGGCAACGGCTGTGGGCTCTCCACCGCGAATGGTGAAGCGCCAAACAGCTGGGCCGAGCATTTCGCACGGGGATGCGATCGCAGCGCCATGCATAGCCGGTTCAGCTCGATAGACGATCAGTCCGCCATTGACCGCTTCGGCCATTTGACGTGCTTCATTTTTAGCTGCATTAAGCGCTATTTGTTCGCCTGGAGTTGTCGCAACACAGGTGGCTTCAACCCCTGAGACTTGTTTTTCACCCGCAGACACTTGTGCCTGGGTGGGCAATGCCGTGCCAATGACTGAACCGACTACAGCAGCCAAGATCAGGTTGGAGAGTAGAGTGATATGCTTCATCTTGCAACGCTCCTGAGCATAAAGTTTCTGATCAACTAATACACTGCTGCACCAAAGGCATCCGTGTTTTTAGGAGTCGTCCTCTTTATATCTTCTCCAGCCAAAATACCAGCCCAGGTATGGTTACTAATCTATCCGCGTACCTATCCCACAACTGATGTTGGCTGAGCGGAGTCGACGCCAACGTTCACAACCAGCATCCCTATTCCCTCCGGGAAGGCTATGCCAACGACTCCGCCTAGGAGACACTTAACCTAACCCACCCGCCAGCGTTTGGCATATTTTCTGAGATAGATTCCCACCGCCTGCATCGATAGAAAGAGGTGGGTAAATGTCGGCAACATTGCTGAAATACCGACGACAATGCCAAAGTAAATATTTTTGATACTGTCTTTATTGGTCGGGTCGGTCATCGCCTGGATCACCCGTGCTTCATATTCATCGGTACGGCTGACCAACGATTCTGGTGAATGTTGGATAAAGCTAATCAACCAGCCAGAGATAGAGAAGACAAACAACACCCACCAGGTGGCAATGATTGCAATCACAACATCCACACTCAGGTGGGCAATGTAGCTTCCTAACGACGTGGTGTGTAGAGCCCGCTTGGCAATCCAGACCGTGATGAAGAATGACAGACTGTCAAATAAAGCACCTAAGATTCCCACCGGAAACTGCAGCAGAAAATAATGCATCCGTTCATCGCCAAATGCTTCCTCTGGATAGGCGGTGAGTAGAGCTAGCCAGTAGCAGCTCATATTCAACACAACAAAAAAGAGAAACAACTTTGGGAAAAACGAAATCAGGCTGCCGCGATGTTTGTCGTAGTAGTTGAGCAACCGTGACAGCGAACGCTTCCAAATAGCCATCACGGGGCGCACGCGTAGTTTA
The DNA here is from genome assembly GCF_015207065.1 of Leptolyngbya cf. ectocarpi LEGE 11479. Lineage (GTDB taxonomy): Bacteria > Cyanobacteriota > Cyanobacteriia > Phormidesmidales > Phormidesmidaceae > Leptothoe > Leptothoe ectocarpi. The sequence goes on from NZ_JADEXP010000423.1 coordinate 2,746, forward strand.
CGCAGAGAGGTAAAGAGTTGCATAGGAATAATCGGTGCGTCTAGCGGTTTAGCAATAGTTAAGTTATTTTGCCTACCATAGCTAGAAAACCTAAAAGTGGGTACCGTACTGCCCCAGGATTTATCGTATTAAGACACAAATCACCGATCTGTAAACCTAGACTACATTCGCTCTAGCACTGTAATACCCAATAGTGACAAACCCAGCTTGAGAGTACGAGCAGTCAGGTCACATAGCATCAATCTAGAGGTGCGCTGGGGTTCCTCTGCCTGTAAGACCGAGCACCGGTCATAAAACTGGTTAAACTTTTGGCTGAGTTCAAACAGATATTGGCAAAGACGATTGGGGAAAAGGTCCCGCGCCACTTCCATAATGATGGTATCAAGTTCTAGCAGGTGCTTAGCCAGTGCTAGTTCTGAGTCGTCCTCCAGCAAAATGGAGGCATCGCCCAGCTGGGTAAAGTCGATATTACCCTTGCGGCTAATGCCCTGTACTCGCACATAGGCATAGAGCATATAGGGTGCTGTATTGCCTTGAAGCGCCAGCATTTTATCAAAGCTAAAAATGTAGTCGCTGGTGCGGTTCTGGCTAAGGTCAGCATACTTAACGGCACCAATGCCCACTGTGGTAGATACCTCCTGGACAAACTCCGCCGACTCATCTCGGTTTTCGTCGGTGACGCGCTGTTGTAAATCTTTTTCTGCACGAGTAACGGCTTCGTCTAGCAGAGACTTAAGTTTAACGGTCTCGCCGGAACGGGTTTTTAGTTTTTTGCCATCTTCTCCTTTGACTAGGCCAAAGGGAACATGCACTAGCTCAACATTTTCGGGGATCCAGTGGGCTCTGTTGGCAACTTGAAAGACCTGGGCAAAGTGATTGGCTTGACCGGCATCGGTGATGTAAATCACCCGCTGGGCTTTCTCTTTAATTGTACGCTGACGGATCGCGGCAAGATCTGTGGTGGCGTAGTTAAAACCACCGTCAGACTTTTGCACAATCAGCGGTTGCGGGTTACCGTCCTTGTTGGTAAATCCTTCTAAAAAGACAACCTGAGCCCCCTGGTCTTCTTCTAACAGGCCAAGAGATTTTAGATCCTTGGCGACATCTTCAAGCAGGGGATTATAAAAAGATTCTCCTCGCTCTTGAATGGTAATGTCTAAGCGGTCATAAATCTTTTGAAATTCTTTTCGAGACTGCTCGCAAAGCAGCTGCCAGGCTTTACGGGCGCTTTCCTCACCGGACTGGAGGTCCACGACCGCCTCTCGCGAGGTGGCTTTGAAGTTTTCGTCTTCGTCAAAGCGCTTTTTGGCTTGTTTATAAAACTCCACCAGGTCGCCAATATCCACAGAGGACGACTCGGTGATGGCCTCAGGGCATACATCCCGCAGGTGAGTAATCAACATGCCAAACTGGGTACCCCAGTCGCCCACATGGTTCAGACGTAGGACATCATGTCCGAGAAACTCTAAGGTGCGGGCAATGCATTCACCAATGATGGTGGAGCGCAGGTGGCCCACGTGCATTTCTTTGGCGATGTTGGGGCTAGAAAAATCGACAATTGTACGCTGGACTGGATTGGCGGTGGGAACGCCCAGACGCTCATCGGCGTAAATGGCCTTGAGCTGGGTTTGTAGATACTCGGTTTTGAATTTGAGGTTGATAAAGCCGGGTCCGGCGATTTGGGGCGGGTCGCAGAGGTCGTCGATGGTGAGATTTTCGACGATTTTGGTTGCGATCGCACGCGGCTTTTCTTTCAGCTGCTTTGCCAGCGACATGGCCACATTTGCCTGATAGTCCCCAAACTTAGGATTATTGGTGGGTACCAGCACCGGGTCTGTACCCTCTAGATCGGGGCCAAATGCAGTTACAAGGGCCGTTTGCAGACGCTGTTTGAGATCATCGAGGGTGGATAACATGGACACCGATTTGTAAGGTCGTTCACACACATTGGCCAGGCAGCCAGGCAGATAAGTCGGTCAGTTTAATGCCAATGTGATGGGCAAGCAACCTATAGCCTATCAACTCGTCTCGCACATTTTGCTACATCCTTTCAGGGAGTCAAAAAAAACTGTGGCCCATGCCCCATTGCCATGGCCAGCTATGTGGATTTACCTAAATAATGGGTGTGCTTGCCTGGAATCCTGATATCAGAGGCTGTGGCTTCTGGTGGCATTCGGTAAATGTCCCTACCCCTGTTTATCCTTGGTTAGTCTTGCCATGACTATGTTCTCTGGTTTTCCCTATTGCTTCCGTCTGGGGCTAAGTGCGCTGACGATCAGTACGCTGACATTAACTAGCTGGGTGTCGATTGCAGCCATTGATATCTGTGATTCAGCTGCTTTAGCCAGTCGTACCTATGGTCAGGATGGTCGAGATGGCCGGGATGGTCGCGTCGGTCGAGATGGTCGCGACGCTGCTGACCAAACCATTAGGGCCACGGGAGAACCCATCCGTCTGGACCTCTCCGGTACCGATGGCGAAGATGGTAGCTATGGCGAAGATGGTGGCTGGGTCCGGTGTCGGCGACAGCCCCGTGATGAACGCCAGGACTTGCATGCAGCGGATGGTGGTGATGGCGGCGATGGTGGCAGTGGCGGTCGCGGTGGCAAGGGTGGCGATTTAACCATTCATTACACCAACCCCAGCGAACTGCGACAGAT
>NZ_JADEXP010000424.1 GCF_015207065.1 Leptolyngbya cf. ectocarpi LEGE 11479
GTGTTACCCACAGAGCCCGTGACGCCACCTGATGCCACGGAGCCTCAGCCAGAGACGGGACCGACAGTGACCGTTCAAGGCTTTGACGTGACCGGTAGTACCGTATTTGATCAGTCAGACTTTGAGCCAGCGTTGTCGCCTTTTATTGGGCAGTCCTTGGGCATTGATGAACTACGGCAGGCAGCAGATGCGATCACCCAGCTCTACTTAAATGAGGGCTATATTACCTCGCGAGCTGTTTTACCCAATCAGCCGATTACCGATGGCATCATCAAGCTGCAAATTATTGAGGGTAGTCTGGAGGAGATTCGCATTGAGGAGGCCGGTCGGCTGGCTAACTATGTGCGATCGCGCATCGAACTCGGGGCCAGCACCCCCCTCAACCAGTTTGAACTCGAAGACCAGCTGCGGCTGCTGCGGGCCGATCCATTACTTGACAATATCGAAGCTAGCCTGCGAGCAGGCACTGGCCTAGGCCAAAGTATTCTGGTAGTACGCATTGCTGAAGCCGATCCGTTTGAAGCCCACCTCACCCTTGATACCGACTCGCCCGTGAGTGTTGGGGTAGTCCGTATGGGCGCGAATGCCACCTACCGTAATCCCTTTGGCATCGGCGACCAGATTCGCGCCGCTGCCTATCGAGCCACTACCGGCGGCTCCCATCTCTACGAACTCAGCTATAGCGCTCCGATCAATGCCATGAACGGCACCATTTCAGCGCGATTTTTACCCAGTGAATTTGACATTATTTCCCCACGGGAGCTAGCGGAGCTTAGTATCGAAGGGGATGCCCAGGTGTATGAGCTTACCTACCGTCAACCCCTCGTGCGCACCCCCCGCGAAGAGTTTGCGCTTTCGTTTGGATTTCGCCATCGCGACGGCGATACCCGGCTGCTCGGTCAGGATTTTACCTCCAACAGCGCCAGCGTGCTCCAGTTTGGCCAAGATTATCTACACCGCGATGTGCAGGGGGCCTGGGCGTTGCGATCGCAGTTTAGCCTGGGAGTGGACTGGTTAGATGCGACTAATGTATCCTCACCTTTGCCTGACAGCCAGTTTGTCAGCTGGCTGGGACAGGTACAGCGAGCCCAAATTCTCAATCAAGATCATCTGCTAATTTTGCAAGGAGATATACAGTTCGCCACCGATACGTTGCTGGGCTCTGAGCAGTTTGTGATTGGCGGCCGCCAATCAGTACGGGGCTATAGTCAAAATGCTCGCTTTGGTGACAACGGCGTGCGGCTCTCGGTTGAGGATCGAATCACAATCCAACGCGACGAATCAGGCGCCCCCACTATGTTGCTCAGCCCATTTTTAGACATGGCTGCTGTATGGAATACCAAATCCGGCACTACCGTTAATAATGATCGTTTTTTATTAGGCACGGGTGTGGGCTTTACCTATCGTCCGATTGATGGTCTAGATTTGCGTTTCGATTTGGGTGTGCCTCTGGTGGACATTGACGATAGCGCTCCCCAAGATGTATTTATCTATTTAGATTTTGACTTTGAGATTTAGGAGCTTAGACCGCCCCATGTAGAGCCGTTGCACGCAATGGCTCTACATGGGGTTTAGGATATCGTTTTGATGACTCTAACAACAACATTTCAAAATCTTGTGCGGTGAGTGCTGGGCTAAAGAGATAACCTTGCATACTCTGGCACTTGATCTGTTTGAGAACAGAAAGTTCTCTTGCCGTTTCCACACCATTGGCAATGGTAGAAATATTTAAACCTCGGGCCATTTCCATAATGGCTCTGACAATTACCTGGTTACTTCTGTTTTGATGCAGATCGCGGACAAAACACTTATCTAACTTAAGAATGTTAACCGGTAAATATTGCAAATGACTGAGACAGCCAGACCCAAAGTCATCGATAGCGGTACTAAAGCCCTGATTTTGCAGCTCAGTCAACAGTTGCTTAGCCTGACTTAGATCTTTCATAATCAGACTTTCAGGGAGTTCTAAATCAATCATCACTGGACTCACTTGAGTATTGTTAACCATGGCCATCAGGCGATCAACAAATTGGGGACTGCGTAGCTGATACCCCGATAAGTTAACCGCAATACTTATGCCTGATAGTTGTTTCTTTTGCCAGTAGGATAGTTGTTGTAAAGCAGCCTCTAAGATCCATTCCCCCAGAGGTAGCATCAGGCCGTTCTCCTCAGCCACTGGAATAAACTGTCCTGGCAATAGGGGTGCCTCTCCCGGCACGACCCAGCGGACTAAAGCTTCTGCCCCAATAATCTGACCACTATTCAAATCAATCTGAGGTTGAAAGTAAAGCTGTAGTTCATTCTGTTGTATTGCTTGTCGCAGCCGTTCTGCCAAGGATGTCTGAACAGCAGGAGCTGAAACACTTAGAACGGCTTCCAAGGTTTCCAGGGTTGCTAATTCTGACTCACTGATGGACTCGATGCGAATATCTGGAACCAACCGATGATTATTAACCACTATGGGCTGTTGCAACGCTGTTTTCAAATTGGCAATAACAGTTTCATAGACCGTGTTCGATGGCTTATGGGATGCCCTCAAAAAAACAGCAAATCGATCTGTCCCTAGGTAACCCAGGGTATCTATATATAGATCGTAGTGATGCCAATGCTCTCGCCATTGCCGCAGTTGTTGTCCAAGCGCCTGGAGCACTAGCTGACCTAATACGTGGCCATAACGGGCCTGTAGCCGTCTACTATTGTGTAGCTGAATGATCCATACGCTTGACCACGGGGCCTGCTTCAAAGTTTTAAATTGTTCTCTTAAAACGTCTAGGTTGCTCGCAAACACTGAGGACAGAGAAGCATCATCGGATAGGTTAGAGGCAAAGCACTGAGCTAATTGCTTACGCTTAGTTAGCTGTGTTTCCACCGCTCGTAAAAAAGTATCTAAATTAATGGGTTTGGTCAAATAGTCATCGGCCCCTTGCTCCATGCTACGTCGAAATGTATCGGAGACGTCATGGCCTGTGAGTATGACGATGGGTATGGCGGTGGGTGTGGCGGTGGTGGGGAGATGCGATCGCACACTTTCTAGCACACCATAGCCACTAATATCCGATAAACCAACATCACAGATGATTAACTGTGGGTGATGCAGCTGTGCCAGTTGAATCCCCGCTTGTCCTGTCGTTGCCTTCAGCGTGGAAAATCCATGGGTGACCAGCACATCACAAAATACCGAGGCAAGATCATCATCGTCATCAATTACCAAAATGGTTGTCATTTCGCCAGAGGTTTCAGACATTAACATAAGTTGGGATCATTCAGATTTAATCGGCATCTGCGATAAACACCATGGATAGAGTACCCAGACCTAACCTAGGCTGCCTTAGAGCAGAGCTGGCTTTATCCAGACTGCCTCTCTTGAACTCCCATCGGTAAATCTGCTGAGTAGTTTGAGTTTACTGAGATATAGATGATACAGAAACAACCTAACCAACCGATGTAGGGCCAATGTAGGCTCAGTATGATATGGCAGCGCGATGGCCTAAATAGTAATGTCTACAGGCCTATTGGATACTCATAAAGAGTGTGTAAAGACTCAGCAAAGATTGCAACATAGACAGGATAGAAAAAATCTTTTTCGTAAGGATCTAATAGATATACCAATATTTCTATTGCTAATTAAAAGCGATAACAAATAGTGAGACTATGATACTCCCACTATTTGCATCCTTACTGGTTGTTGAACACTGTTCTAACGTTGAATGTTCCTAGAGCTATCCAACAGGTTTTCAATCGCTCACTATCTTAAATACCCCCAACACTAACTATCTAGCTGCCTCTATGGACCTACAGAACCTGCGTTTACTCTTCGTTCAAGCAACCGAGCCCTATCGAGATGGCATGGCCAATGGCACGCTTACCGCTGAGCAACTAACCATGCTAGAAGGCTTAACCACATGGGGGTTTCAGCTACAGGAAGTCGGTATTCTAGGATGTGTCTCAGATCAGCCCTACGATGTCATTCTAGAGACAGGCGTACGGGTCATTGGCAGTGGTTTAACCGAAACTAATGAGTCTATCTCTAAACGATTTGCAGATTTTTGTCCCACCCACATGGTCTTTGATGTGCCCGATGCTGCGCTTTTTCGCTGGGCGATCCGCAAGCAAGTGTCCTGTATTGGCATGTTTCGAGATGTTTTGACAGAACCTGGCTTAAAACAGCGGTGGGATAACTACCAACTGTCTAAAATCCTAAACCATAAAGGTGTTGACTGGGTTGGTAGCCTGGGTACAGACAACTGCGAAGCGCTAGCACAAATAGGTGTGCTTCGAGACAAATTGATTCCCTGGGACTGGCCCCCCTCTAACCGCGCTGAAACATTTGAACCGAAACAGTTGCCAACTGACAAGTCAGTGCGATCGCATTCCAATCCCCTACAGCTGCTTTATGCAGGCCCCCTTCTTTCCACCCGAGGCATTGGAGATTTACTCATAGCCACCGCTCAACTCAAGGCTCAAGGCTACACCGTTCAACTCAAACTCATAGGACAAGGCGACATCCAGCGATTTGAAACCCAAGCTAAACGATTACAGTTAGACCACATCGAATTTATTGAAACTATCCCTGACCACAGTCTGGTGCACCTTATCCGTCAGGCCGATATTTTTGTCATGCCCAGTCGCCATGAATCACCAGAAAATTCTAATGCCATACTAAACACGTGTTTGCAGGCTCACACACCCATCATAGCCTCCGATCACCCCATGTTTTCTGGCAGTCTCAACCATGGTACCAATGCCATGATCTATCCAGCCGGTAACGCCCGTGCCCTTTCCCAAAGCATTGATTACCTCATTCATCACCCAGAAGCCTATAACAATCTATCCTCAGCTAGCCAAACAACCTGGCAATCACTACAGCTACCCGTACACTGGATATCGCTCCTGGATCACTGGATACAAGGTACTAGCGATGATCATCAATGGATTCAGCAATACGCATTGACAGCCTCACTCTATCAACGACAGTCCCGACTATTGCCGTCATCCCCCTAAGGGTTGTTTAAAACTCAGTCCCCTTAAGCGCCTTTAAGTACGCCCTTAAGTACACCTTTAAGTACGGACATACGCGCCACATACCTAAGTATGACCATTAGCCTATAACGTCCGCTGAAGCTAAACCGTAAATTTACGAAACCTAGTCAAAGTGCAATCTTTGGCCTAAATAGTCGGAGCCAGCGCGGGCATGATGTAACAGTATAGTGAACTCATAGGGACGTTTGTTTTCATTATTCATCGAGTGATTTAAAGACTAAGAGAACTTGAAACTTTATTGGGTGTAGCTCAGTCCTATAACTGAGCTAATGCAAACCAGCCTGCAATTTTCATTTGTCTGCAATTTCCTGAAGCCAGCCATGAAAACCGTCCAACCAACCGTCATTAATCAGTCA
>NZ_JADEXP010000425.1 GCF_015207065.1 Leptolyngbya cf. ectocarpi LEGE 11479
GTATTCAAAAACCTGTTTGTCGGCAAGCAGCTGATCGAGCTGGGAAGCTTGATAACGAGGATTGCGATTCCACAGGGTATGGTGATGGGCGCGCTGAACGACGGAGATGGTATCGATCTGGATATAGCCCAGGTGTTCAATCGCCGATAGCGTAGCCGTAATTGCACGGCCGGATTGATTCGGTGGCGGCACCCTCTGGGATAGCAGGACTAGTTTTCTAGCTTGTTGAATGGAAAGTGATTCTTTCATAGATCAGCAGTCTCCAGTGGACGCTCCGGCCCGTTGCGAGGCGAGAGAATCAAAATTGTGCCGATACGCAGAGATCGTATTCTTGCATGATGAACCGGGTTGAAAGCTGACATGAGCGAGCGGAGCGAGCCAATCTGACTTTTCCGGCTCTGGCTTATGCATCTGTGATGTCGCGGCTGCTCTTTATGACAATTTCGATCTGCCTGAATCCGTTCTTCTCTATGACGTTGCGTTCTGTAGCAATAATATCTTCTAGCTTGTGATCAGAAAAAAGAGGTATTCCTGATTCCAGTTTGATGGGCATCTCAGAAATGCTCACATGTGTAATCAGGCCCTTTGTCAAAAAGGAAGATGCCAGCCGCCCGCCACCCACTAGCCAGAGATGTTCAAGGCCTTGTGTGGTCGCCCCACTGATGACATCATCAATATCTGCAACAACGATCAGATTCGCACCATCTAGCGGTTGAAGATTACTCTGGGTACAGACCCATGTTGGTTTATCTTCGTATGGCCAAGAACCATAGTTGAAGACAAAGTCGTAAGTATTACGCCCCATTATGAGACCATCAATGCTGGCAAAAAACTCTTCCAAACCTGTTTCATTTTTATCAATATTCATTTCCTCTAGCCAAGAGACATCTCCGTTATCCTTTGCGATAAAACCATCGAGACTTGTGGCGGCAGCGTAGGTGATTTTCATTTTAGGACGATGACTGGGGTTTCCAACAGATCCAGAATAAGGCAGTCCGAGTGCACGTAAGTGTCAGGCCATCAAGGATTCGTTGACCTTGGCCACCATCACCAGATCCCGTTGCGGATCGCTACCGAATTGAAATATATGCTCACCCACAACTCTGAATCCATACTTGCCGTAGAAGGCTATTGCCCTAGGATTATGTTCCCAAACTCCAAGCCATATATGGTCCGCTCCAGCATCCGCTGCTGTAGATAGGATCTTAGACATGATTTTATGCGCCACACCTTGGCCATGCCACTCTTTTCCAACATACAACCGATGGAGTTCTGCAGGATGATCGGCAGAAACACATCCTTTGGGTGAGTGTAGCTGAACTTGTGCAAAGGCTACTAACTGGCCTGCCACCTCCGCTAAAATCGTGGCACAGTTGGGATTTAGAATCTCCTGCCGTTGAATCTCTGTACCGAAGTTCTTTGCACAATGGGACTCCATGTCGGAGAGATTGTTTTCCGTTGTAAAAGTCTCTCGGAAGGTGCGCTCGGCCAGATGAGCTAAGACCTCTGAGTCGTCTAGATGTGCTTGCCTAATACTGATCATAGGGATTGAGTTTTTCAATGCTGCAAATATTGCCGTTGCTGATTTAAGGGATGGACCGATCGGGTAATGGTGCAATTTATCCCAAATATTTTATACTAGCGGTGTGAGACCATTTTACAACTTCGGACAAGCCTCATAGATTCAAAGCGTCTGCAATCAGGGCCTCTTTGGCTGTGTCCTCAATGGCTTTTGAAGTACTTCATCTCTATTTTGGTTTAATACCGATCACCGCTATGCACATCCATTTCGACCAGCCAGTCCCATAGTCAAACGACCTCACCGCCTCAAGTCCTGCGGCTCGGAGGAACGAGTCCAGTTGGCTAGAGGTGTAACCTCGATGTTGCCATCGCAGGGACATGAACGCCTGACCCAGGCATTTGCGAGTCACTGATCCAATTAGAGGGGCACCCGGTTTTAGGACGCGGACCATCTCACGCAAGGTTTCTACGGGGTCGGCCATGTGCTCTAAAACATGGGCTGATATAACCGCATCGAAGGATTTATCGGCAAAGGGCAATTGGCTGATATCTCCCCATCTTAAATCGAGCGTTGTGCAGTGATTTTTTAGAATCTGTTGAGCCTGGGTCAACATGGGGTAAGAAATATCGACGCCGGAAACATTAGCTGGCTGATTGACACTATTTAGCAGTGCAAGACTGAAGGCTCCTGTGCCCACTCCACAGTCCAGAATGTGAGACGTGCGGCCAATATGACTTAGAAGGGAGCGTACCGCCTGATCTTTAAACAGCAGCTGATAATCATGTAGCTGACCAAGACGGGCTAAGTTTTCCTGCCATTGATTAGCGGATAGATCGTAGAGCGAGCGTAGTGTTGCGATGCTTGGAGCTGTTGTCCAGCGGTCTAATGTTGGGGGTGTTGTTTTTAACTGCATGGTCAAATCGACCCTCTTGTTACAGAGGGCTTTGAATGGTCGTTGTTACTAGGCGCAAAGATTCAATAAATTCACTTGAGCCGGGCTATTTCCATAGGAAACGCTGCGCGCACGACTCCGCTCAGCCCTCTATTAGTAACTTCTAGCAACTTTGAGGGAGATGGATTTTGTTAGTTTTCTGATCTCAGGCCAATCTATCGGTGGGGAATGATTGCAAAATCAGCCGAAATATTTGAAGGGGTGTCGGAACTGGGACTGTAGTTTTTGGCGTTATGCCTCGAATTCTGCTGCGATCGCTTGCCAAAACTGATCTAGCTCTTGGCGCGATCGCAAATGGTAAACCTGCTTGGTCGCCTTTGCTTTCTCTATGTACTCCCGATATCTTGGGGTCAGTTTGTCATGGCACAACCGGACAGTGGTGTAGGACTTCAGCGTCCCTTGTAACAGCGGGCTCCGCTCTGGCCAACCCGCAGGCGGTATCCAAACGCCTTGCAAGAATCGCTTCGTCACCCACCAGTAGTGCCGCAGTACGGGCATATCGAGATATACCAGAGTATCGGCCACTTCCAGTCGTTTCCATACAGTATCTATGGAGCCAAAACCATCTACAATCCACTGGTCTTGTTTCAGTAGCTCATCGTGAGCGGCTTTGAATTCGACATGGGGAACTTCGCCGCCACCAGGCTGGTACTGCAGCAAATCCAGCGGCACCCAGGGCAACCCTGTCATCTCAGCCAGTCGTTTGCTTAGGGTAGACTTGCCTCCCCCCGTATTACCAAATACAGCAACTTTTTTCATGGGTCTTCAATATCCAACTCTACTCAGCCTTCTTCGCCACGATGAACACGATTTTTGCGTTACCAATTGGCGAGGTGTAATCATCCGGTTGCCATTGGTAATCAATTGCAAACCCCGCATCAGTCAGACTTTTCTCTAAGTCTTGCATCGTAAAAACCTTGACTAACGGAAAAAGCCCCAAGAATTTACCAATGGGTGCAATCAGCTTGAACCAAGCCATTGTATCCCCCAGGCAGACTGTACTGGTGATGAAAAATCCGCCAGGTTGGAGCATGTTATGGACCTTGGTGATGACCGCTTCCTTATTGTCTAGTAGGTGTAAAACATTCAAGCCCAATACGGCATCGTAAGTTCTGTCGGGGACGCTCAGCTGGTCAATGCTTGCTTGCTCAAAGGTGACGTTTTGGATATTCTGGGCGGCGGCTTTCGCTTGGGCAATCTCAATCATGTCTGAGGAGAAATCAATGGCTCGGATATGCTGCACGTAAGGAGCATGGGCAATGGCCGTCGATCCAGTGCCGCAACCAAACTCCAGCACGTCCATACTGGGTCGAAAATACTCCCGCGTGACCTGTAGTTTCTTCTGGTAGGCGGCTTCATCCGCGATGGGTTGTCTGGAATAACCTGCGGCGACTTTGTTCCAAAATTTAGCTGAAGAGTTCATTGCATCCTCATTGTTTTAACTAAACGGTTCTTCATTTCTCGCATGCGCTATGCTTCCTGCCTGGTTGGGTAGGGAGCTGGATTTCGCCACCGCCAGGCCGACCAAATTATAAATAACAAAGCGGCGATCTTAAAGATCAGATGCAAGGTATCGTCCAGATCGGTGGTGCCATTGTTGATCTCAAACGCGAGGGTAATTAAAGCGGCAACGATATTAGCCCAGCGATTAGTGCCATAGGGCAATAGTCGAGAGAGGAGAACCATAGAAATCGGCACTGAAGCCACAAAACCACCGAAGAGCAACAGATTTTCTGTTATCTGCATGCCATTGAGTGTCCCGGTCATGACCTGTTCAATAAATCCAGGCTCAATAAATTCATGGATATCTCGAAATATCGTATTGAAGAGATAAAACATCCACAGGGTGGATAGCTTGGCTTTCATCGCCAGCATCTGCATCTGCACATTCATAGTTGTTCTCCTTTGGCTGAATTTTCTGTTTGTTTGGGTTGCACAGGCATGACAGAGACCAGCGGCAGCCCCAAATCACGTATCTTAATCAGCACGCCATAGAGTGCGGCCTGATCGGCTACCGGGCCAGACAGTAGCGTTTCACCATTGTCTTTGAGTGTGATCTCAAATCCCTCAAACCAATGGCTCCAATGGGGAGCAAGATGTCCCTTGACACAAATTTTGTACTGGGTGGGAGTCGCGATCACGTTGATCCTCTGCGCTAACAACTCAAAAATACAAACGGATGTGGGGAGCCGTTGTCCCCAGATGTGGGGATTAGATGTGGGGATTTATGGGTGAGTCCTGTGGGGATTAAACGCGATCCAGTTCAAGATTCATGGGCAATAACGACCTTTCCTTGATGCTGACCTGCACCAAAATACTGAATTAGCCTGGGAACATCACTCAGAGGATAGGGACCATCGATGGCCGGTTCTAGCTGACCCGCTGCCAACAGTTCGTTCACATAAGCCAGATCTTTATTAGGTTGTAGATTAACCAAACGCACGATCTTCTGGGTCAACCAGCGAATAATTGGCCCGAATAGTAGCACCTGGAACAGGGCGTTGCTGAAATAGAGGATGAATCCATTGTTAAAAGCCTTACACAGTCTGGATTGCTCAGAATTTTTCATCCCGCATTTCAGCAACGCCGACGCCGAGCGCGTAGTACTCCGATGTATCTTTCTCAGACTGATGAAAGGCTAACTCAGCACCACCCAATCCATAAACAACAAGACCGTTGGGATTTTCATGAACTACCTCAAATCCAAGCTGTGAATAAAATGACTTGATTTCTTCAAACTTCTTAGTGTAGCTCGTTAGAGGATGTATGAAAAGGGTTCCAAGGGGTAAAAAAGCTCACACAGTGTAGGCTGAAGTTTACATAAATCTCTAGCCCTGCGTGAGCCATGCCTAAAGCCTACACTAGCAGTCTCAGTCGTGCCCAA
>NZ_JADEXP010000426.1 GCF_015207065.1 Leptolyngbya cf. ectocarpi LEGE 11479
ATCAGAACCTCGTCTGTCAATCCAACAAACAGGCCATTCTCTAGAACGCCAGGAATATTGTTGATTGTTTTTTCTAGTTCAGCCGGATTATCAATGCCTGCTATTTTCACATCCAGTACCATGTTGCCCTGATCCGTAATTACTGGGCCATCTTTATTGACTCCCATACGTAATTCAGGAGTTCCCCCTAAAGCTTCCAACGCACGGGTTACTGGAGCCACTGCCATTGGCAATACCTCTACTGGTAGAGCAAAGGTAGACCCTAGTTTATCAACCAGTTTGGAGCTGTCAACGACAACAATAAAGCGCTCTGCCAACCCATCAACTACTTTCTCTCGAGTGTGAGCTGCACCGCCACCCTTGATCAAGTTTTGCTGAGGGTCTACTTCATCTGCACCGTCGATGGCGATGTCAATGCGGGGGGCTTCATCCAGCGTAGTCAGGGGAATACCATGCTTTTTAGCGAGTACGGAAGCTTGAAATGATGTGGGAATACCAACGATGTCAGTAATTTCGCCAGCAGCCAGACGCTCACCGATAAACTGAATGGCAAAGGCTGTTGTGGAACCTGTGCCCAGGCCTACAATTGCTCCAGATTTTACCTGGGCAGCGGCTGCGCGACCTACCTCTTGCTTCATTAACTTAACTGGGTCCATATCTCCCATTGGGTCGATAACTCCTATGACTGTCTTTAACAATGGCGATGCTGACTAGCGATAACTTATCGTTTAATCAGCAATAGCTCATCTTTAGTATCTAGCATGACGGATATCGGGGCGGCTGCATAGGCGAAAGTCACACCTACAGAAATTTTCGGGCTATGACTATGACACTTTGGAGTGTGGCCATACGGAGACATGCTGGCATCTATGTAGTTTTACCTACACACTTTAAAATGTAGCGTTATGAGTTTTTTACCTCATGCCCTCTTGAGAGCACTGAAATCGTGGCGATGGCTGCTGGCACCTTTGGTTTGTTTACTAGTGATTGTACCCACTGCTGCCATACCCCAAGAACTTACCCCTAATCAAATGGTTCTAGGGATGGAACTTAGGTTAGAAACAGAATATGAAACTTACTTTGGTGAGAACCTGACTGACGTAACCCAGTCTTCTGCGGAGATTGCTGCTACACTTGCTCGTGTAGGTGAAGAAACCGGAACAACGCCTGCGGTGCTCTGGGCAACTCCCCGTGAAGATCGCCTTAGTTTGGTACTGATTACTCCCAACGGTGAACCCATTGTTCGTGATTTGTACGATGCTCCTAAAGAGCGTCTTGAAAAAACAACCGAGCAGTTTTATCGACACATTAGCCGTCCTTCGGGAAATGCCTATTTACCTGCGGCCCGTCAGCTGTATGACTGGTTAATTGGCACTTATGAAGATGAATTTCTCGCTCCGGCAGGCATTGATACGTTATTGGTCTGTGCGAGCGATGGTCTCCGAGGTCTGGCTCTACCGGCGCTCTACGACGGTCAGCAATTTTTGATTGAGAAATACAAAACAGCAATTATTCCAGCGTTTAATTTGATTGAGACAGATTATAGGCCAATTGAATCAAACAATCTGTTAGCGATGGGAGCGTCCGAGTTTACGGATTTGTCGCCGCTACCGGCAGTACCGGTCGAGCTTTCTAATATTGCCTGGCAGTTGAGAACAGCTGGAGGTCGCGATCGCACCTGGCAAGACCGCTCTCTACTCAACCAAAGCTTTACCCTAGAGAACTTCAATACCTTACTCAGCCGTCAGTCCTACGACATTGTTCACCTGGCTACCCATGCTGAATTCAAACCTGGCAGACCGGACAATTCCTATATTCAGCTATGGGATCAGCGGCTTACCCTAGAAGAGATGAGTAATCTGGACTGGCAGCTGCCTCAGTTAGAACTATTAGTACTGAGCGCTTGCGAAACAGCCGTCGGTGATAGCGATGCCGAGCTAGGTTTTGCCGGATTAGCGCTTAGAGCCGGGGTTAAATCAGCCGTGGCCAGTCTTTGGGATGTGAGCGATACGGGCACTCTGGCTCTGATGAGTGAGTTCTATCACCAGATTCCTAAAACGGCTACTAAGGCAGGAGCGCTGCGCCAGGCTCAGCTCAATTTACTTAGGGGAAATACCGAAGCCATCGATCTCAGTCGGCTACCAAAAACAGCTAACGCGGTCCAACCAGCAGATGACCTATCCCATCCGTTCTACTGGGCTGGTTTTAGTATGATCAGCAGCCCCTGGTAAAGAAGACGGTATTCTAATTAATTGACTAGCTTAGAAAAGCTCATGCTGGGACCGCGCTTGTCTCAGGTCCTGACTTTAGGGCAAGCTAAAGCTTCGTTGAGAACTGTACATTCTTGCAGGCAGGGTTGCCGGTAAGCGTCTTCTGTCTCTAGGGGCGGTGGGACTTGACCAAATACCATATCGCAGCTGAGGTCTTCAAAATTTGGCGTCATGGTGAGAGGAATACCAAACTTTTCCGTAAAAAACTGCTGGGTGGGTAGCTTGCACATGTTGATACACATGCCTACACAGCCGCTTTGTTCTAAGTAACGACACTTTTTAATGTGTACATTACTTTTCTGATGACGAGTTTGACCTGTGGCTGTTTTGATCTCGACTGACTGCACTTCACAGGGACCCACCAGCCATTCAAATAGCTGAGTGGCAAACCAGGCGTTGAGTTCACACACTAGCTGAGTGGGAGAGAAAAATGTGCGAATCCCCCACAGAACAGGTGCTGGCACCAATGACTGTAGGACCACTGCCACTAGCTGTTGCTGCTGCTGGGAATTGCGCCCCCGCATAATCTTTTGCGAAAGCTCTACAAATCCGTCATAGCCCGACTGGCGGCTGCGTTCGCCGACAGCATTGGACATTTTATGAGCGAACAGACGGATAAAAAGCTGGTCAAAAAAGGTATCGTGATAGGTCGTTTTTTCCACCGTTGGGAGCTGAATAGTGTGGGTCTAGTAGTAGCCTAATACCTGCTCGGGCTAATTTGCATATCTGACAGGGGAAACCCGGGGGCAAGCTATGGACTTTCGCTCTCATCTGCCATGGTGTCTGTGTCTGTGTCGGCAGCCATTAAGTACTTAACCGTCAAATAAATCACCACCATGCCCAGCCAAATTGATGAGGTCAGCTGACGCAGGTGATTGGTTTGCCATAGGGTAATCAGACTGAGGGCAACGCCATTGGCTAATAAGACTGGCCAGCGGGCTTGCATTGGAAAGGGACGAATGGGGGCGTGGCTGTGGGGATATAGCTGAACATTGGCGGCTGTATTAAAAAACAACTGGCTGATGATAAAAATCACCATGCCTAGTGCTAGATGATGCCACACCAGATAAAACCCAATCAGCTCAATAATAATGGTGCTTAGGGTAATGCCATAGAACCTAACGACGCGGTGATCGGCTAGGGAAACCTGGTAAATATTGTCCAAATCAACCCAGGTCATACGTCCCTGGTCGATACATATCAGGATGAGGGCAATGGCAATGGCGACACTACCCGTCAGGTTAGTGGTTGGAAATAAAAGGTGGTGCCAGCCAATACCGCCAGCGGCAATCCAAAATAAGCTGACTATACTCCGAGTGGGCCAGGGGGCTAAAGCACGCTGCATTGGCCCTGATGACGCAGTAGATGATCGCAGAGCACTAGCGCTGTCATGGCTTCTACCATGGGCACCGCCCGCGGGAGAACGCAGGGGTCGTGACGACCGCGCCCGGATAGGGTGGTCTCATTACCTTGCTGGTCTACGGTTTTTTGCTCTTTGAGGATGGTAGCCGTAGGCTTAAATGCAACGCGGGTAATAATGTTCTCACCGTTGGAGATCCCCCCCTGGGTCCCACCTGAGCGGTTAGTGCGGGTGCGGATATTGCCGTCAGCGTCGGTGTAAAACTCGTCGTTGTGTTGGCTGCCGGTGAGAAAGGTACCGGCAAAGCCAGAGCCCAGTTCAAATCCTTTGCTGGCGGGCAAGGACATCATGCCTTTGGCGAGGTCGGCCTCTAGCTTGTCAAAGACGGGAGACCCGAGACCTTTGGGGACTTTGCGTGCCACACATTCCACGACACCACCGATGGAGTCGCCATCTTTGCGCACCTGGTCAATGCGGGCAATCATTTCTTCGGCAAAGTCTGGGTTGGGACAGCGGACGATGTTGCTTTCTACTTGCTCCAGGGTGACTGCGTCAGGGTCGATGGGGGCTTCCATGTCTTGAATACGTTTGACGTAGGCAACAATCTCGACGCCAGCCACTTGGTGCAGGATTTTTTTTGCGATCGCACCCGCCGCTACTCTACCAATGGTTTCCCGCGCTGAGGACCGTCCACCACCCTGGTAGTTACGAATCCCGTACTTGGCATCATAGGTGGCATCCGCATGAGATGGACGATACTTGGTGGCCATTTCGCCATAGTCCTGGGGCCGCTGGTCCTTATTACGCACCAAAATCGTAATCGGCGTTCCTAAGGTCTTGCCCTGAAACACTCCAGAAACAATCTCGCAGGTGTCCGTTTCCTTGCGGGGTGTGGTGATCTTGCTTTGTCCGGGTCGCCGCCGGTCCAAATCCACCTGGATTTCCTCAGCCGAAATCTCTAGCTGAGGCGGACAACCATCAATAACAACACCGACACCACCGCCGTGGGATTCGCCAAATGTGGTAATGCGGAACAGGTGACCGAAGGTGTTGCCCATAGATTTTATAAAGGGTGGTTGAAGCTTCTCAATCCTACCGTAGGACGAGGTCTCTGTAGCCCCTTAACGCAATCGCCAATAATCAACCACATTCATGTCATGGTTCATTTTCATGTGATTGCGTGGGTTCACGGCCTGGCCCTTATAGTAAATGCCGTAATGCAAATGGGGACCAGACGAACGTCCCGTGTTACCCAAATAGCCCACCACATCGCCCCGCTTAACTCTGGCACCGGTTTCTACAGCGAGCTTTGACATGTGAGCATACAAGGTTTCATAACCATAGCCGTGTTTGAGAGTGACCGTATTACCATAGCCACCGTGATAGTCTGCTCGCTCGACCACACCATCTGCCGTGGCAAAAATAGCCGTGCCATAGGGACCCACAAAGTCAGTGCCCTCATGGGTTTCGTAGGAGTACCCCCCGAACGGATTGCGTCGGATACCAAATTCAGACGAGATATCGAGGGGACCGCCGATGGGGAGACCGTCAGGGTACGCTGCAACCTCAGCTTCCTCCTCAGCCAACGTCTGCTCCAAAGCGGGTTTGATGCTAACGTCCAACAGTTCGTTCAGCTTAGGCAGTTTAGA
>NZ_JADEXP010000427.1 GCF_015207065.1 Leptolyngbya cf. ectocarpi LEGE 11479
GTGGTGTGGGAGGGGGGATTCGTGAGGATTCTCCCTATCCCGATTATGCAGTTGCTTAACTATCTTTGCTGCCTGGGCTGCCACTCATCATCGAATCCCCAGCTTAACCACGCAATATACTGGTCAACTAGAACACCAGCAATGTTAATAATCTGATTGGCTTCACGAGGGCTAACAGATGTTCCATGAACGCCAGCATTAGCTAGCTGTAATATCTTTTGGATCAATTTCGCTTGTTGCAAGGTTATTGCACCAGCATCGTGCAATTTTTTGACCAAGCGTCCTCCCGAGTCTTCTGGGGTAACATTAACGCCAAAGCCTGTAGCAAGGTTTTTAGCCAATACATCAACTTCCAAACGTAATCCGGCAAGCGCAAGGTTTGGATCATCTCCGACAATATCACGATAATAATCGACGTTAAGACCACTTGGCGATGGCTGTAATCCTAACTTTAGCATCCTTAAATTAGCTTCTGTTAGGGGTAAACTTTGTACTCCTTTTGCTTGTGAGGGTAGCGGTTCTGCAATTACTTGCTCAGACAATTTTTTCGCTTCAAGGATCTCGGCACGCAAGCTTATTGATACGCCTCCAGGCAAATCAGCTTTTTCTAATCGTTTAATAAGGCTTTCAATTTGTTTACGAAAAATTAAGACAATCGCCAGAATGACGGATGGCCATGCAAGAACTTTGAGGTATTCGAGAAGAAGTTTTGCAATTTCCATCAGCTATTTCAGTAAATAAAAACGACTTCTAAGCTTTCAATGTTTTGAAAACATAAACAGACAAGTAAGCCTGCGACACTAACTCATAAAGCATGAAGCCTGCATAACGGTGGAGTTGAACCGCACTTCCTCCTAAACGTCGTCAGGCGGTTAACGGGAGTGTCGGTTCCAACGGAATGTTGTTGGGACCCGTTGCATTATAGGGTTCCCAAGCGATAACATTTATATCGGGTCACTACAACTATTAATTAGAGGGAAACTTTCCACCTATTTACCTCAAATGGTGGATTAGGTGGAAATATTTCTGCCTAAGATCCTCATATGAGTAATTAGGTGGAAATACGTCAGCCTAATCCGCCGATATGGGTGATTAGGTTGAAAGCTTCAGTATAATCATCCCTCTTACAGTCAGACTAATGCTACTTAGGATTTGTTTATCATCCGGTCCTCTAACTTTAGTCCAGGCCACTGTCTGAGCCGCGCCCTAGAAAATTGCTTGGTAGTGATGTTATTCGGTTTAAGCATTATTCCTATCGAACTGAAGAAACCTACGTGCAGTGGATTGGCGCGATATCCTTTTCCGTGACAAACACCATCCTGCGGACGTGGTGTGCGAAGTCCATTGGATTCGTAATTAACTGCAATATTTTTGGCTTGACGTGAGAAATGACTTAGCGGTACCTTAGTTCTCACGCCCTTGCGGGCATGACCACAAAGCTCAATATTTAGCACTGGCGGCAGGTGCGGCTAACACCGAACCGCCAGCTAACCCTTGACTGGTATGAGCAGTCCGAGGCTTGGGATACTTTATCCTATTGCTGCCCCGGTTTGCATCACATAACTAGGGCAGCTGAATCTTGAGCTTTGGTTTCTTACCGAGCCGCGAGTCTGTAGTCTTTTCGACTGCAGCTTTCAAACGTGGCAACGGTTTAACCACGCTTGGAGACCAAAGCTTATGTTTCTCGATATCACCCAGGGCGCAGTAGCGTCCACATTACCTGTCGGCACTGAACCACTGCCCGACCACCAATATGAAACCGTGCGTCACCTGCTATTTGGCAGCCTTACCGCCGTGCGGCTAACCATCCAAGACCTGCATAGAAAACGCTACGCCGAACCCAACGACTGGAGTAAGCCTATCTCCACCGGACGTGCCAATGAGGTGATGGCGATTTTGACCAAACGGGTAGCGATTAAGGAATAGGCGCAGGGCGGGGGGTGCGATCGCACCCTTCGAACACGCTTGCAGATAGAACGCAGCACTGCTCTAGCTGTTGCCCGCATCACCATATCCTAGCCAGTCAACACTCTTCCAGACGCCGAACGCTTGATATACTCACCCATGCCAGCCTGGCCTAGCCATTGCTCCTGATCTACAATTAGCTCTCCTCGCAAAAAGACCTTTTTCACTTTTCCCTGCACCTGACGCCCCTCAAAGAGAGAATAGTCCACATTAGAATGGTGGGTGCTAGCACTCAGGGTGTGGCGCTCGTCGGGATCAAATAAAACAATATCGGCATCGCTGCCTATAGCGATGGTCCCCTTCTGGGGAAACAGGCCAAACATTTTGGCAGGGGCCGTTGCTGTTAGTTGGACAAAGCGATTGATATTAATCTTGCCAGCCACAACACCCCCATCGTAAAGCAGTGACAGCCTTAGCTCTACGCCAGGGGCACCGTTAGGAATTTTGTTAAAGTTGTCTTTGCCATACTGCTTTGACTTGAGCAACCCCCGGGCATTTTCATTAAAACAAAATGGACAGTGATCGGTGGCAACAATCTGCAAGTCATCAAACTGGAGACCACGCCAAAGCGCATGCTGACACTTATGGTCCCGTAGAGGCGGCGTCATCACATACTTAGCCGCTTCAAACTCAGGCCGGTCGTATTCGGTTTTATCTAAAAACAAATAGTGGGGACAGGTTTCTGCAAAGGCATGGATGCCTCGGTCGCGAGCCTCGACTACCGCATCCAATGCCTCTTTGGCTGAGAGGTGAACAATGTACACGGGCACCTCCGCCAGCTCGGCAATGCGAATCACCCGATGGGTGGCTTCCCCTTCCATCAGTTGGGGGCGGGTGAGCTGGTGAAACTTGGGCGATGTGTTACCAGCTTCTAGGGCTTCTTCAATCAGGGCCTGAATCACCACCCCGTTCTCCGCATGGAGATTAACCATACCGCCATGGCCGCCCACTTTCCGCATGGTGCGATAAATGTCGGCATCGTCCACCATCAGCACACCGGGGTAGGCCATGTAGAGCTTAAAGCTGGATACGCCCTCCTGATTAATCAGGTCTGGTAGCTCGGCTAGGGCCGCTGGTGTCACATCGGTGAGAATAACGTGAAAGCCGTAGTCGATGCAGCACTGGGGCTCAGCCGCTGCTAGCCTGCGGTCGAGGGCCTGTTTGGGACTCTCTCCTTTAAACTGTTGGGCAAAGTCAATCACCGTAGTGGTGCCGCCAAAGGCGGCTGAGCGGGTACCGCTTTCAAAGCTGTCGCAGGTTTCTATGCCATTGCCCATGGGGGTTTCCATATGCACATGAACATCGACACCGCCGGGCATCACTAGCAGACCGGCAGCATCATGATGTTCAGCATCCTCTACAGTGAGCTGACGGCCAATGGCTTCAATCTTGCCATGCTCAATTAGAATATCGGCCACATAGTCGTCAACGGCGGTGACAATGCGGCCCCCTTTAATTAACACTTTGCCCATGGTTGTTCTTGGGGAAGTTTGTGGGGATTGGTGCTGGGATAAGTCTTGACTGCGGCTATCCTTGGGCGGCTTTATAGGCAGCCCATCCACCGAGGTGAGAGATGTCGGGCCAGTTGTTTTCTTCGATCAGGGTTTGGGGATAGAGCATTGCGATCGCAACCCCACCCCCATCCAGCGTTACCTCTGCCGGATACATATCAGGCGGTTCTGTCGACACCAGATAGTCATACTGCTCAGCGGTCAATTCATACAGCTCACCTGGAATCGAAATTCCCCCTGACTCCACCGCGTAGATGCCGGGATGCCAGCCATCCTTAACAGCATGTAGTCGATAGTTAGCTGTTGTCTTAGCCGGTTTAACAAAGGTGGCCGACTGTAGATTACCGTGGTCCGGCTGCCCCCGTAGGGCCGACCCACAAATAAATACCGTTTTGGTACCGATATCGGTCATAGATACAGTCTCCTGACGATGGACAAGGTTATGCGTTGATGATTTAGGGGAGGATCGGCAACGCCAAGATTATTAAACCCTATGGCGTTTCATTTGGCAGAAAGACTTACCGCCATAGACCGCCATAGAGAGATTGGGTAACTGTCGTTACAGATATGAAATCTGGGGCTCCATACAATAAAACCAAATAACTTTTAACCAAAGTTAAACATTGAGTGATTGCTCAGTAGGCTCTCAATGTCATTTCTCAATATTTTGAATAGTTCATTTAGATTTGGGCCTGGCGCTTATGTTGGATACGGTCACTGCTTCTACTTCCGCTAACACGCTGACAATTGATGGGAAACGCCTCATGCAGATGATGGCCGAGATGGGGGCCATAGGAGCTTTGCCCAACGGCGGTGTGAGACGGCTAGCCTTTAGCCCAGAGGACCGGCAGGGACGACAGCTAATCCAGGTCTGGATGGAGTCCGCCGGCATGGCCATAACCATTGATGCAGCGGGCAATATTATCGGACGCTACGAGGGCCGATTGCCCCATATTCCTGCCATAGCCACAGGCTCTCACTTAGACACAGTGCCCAACGCGGGAATCTATGACGGCACCTACGGCGTACTCGCCGGGGTAGAAGCGGTTCGGACGATGCATGAGCAAGGGATTCGCCCCGATCACCCCATTGAGGTGATTGTCTTTGCCGATGAAGAACGTACCATGATTGGCAGTAAAGCCATGGCGGGCAAAGCGAGTCTGGACCTTGATTTTTACGAGCATCCCCACTACGAGCCGATTGACATCGGGCTAAAGTTTATTGGCGGTGACTGGGACAAGCTACCCTCAGCCCAGCGCAGCACAGACGACTTAGCCGCCTTTGTAGAACTGCATGTGGAGCAGGGGCCGGTGCTCGAGGCGGCCAGTAATCCCATAGGTTTGGTGACGGGCATTGTCGGTCAGCGGCGCTACATAATTGACATCAAAGGCAGCGCCAGCCATGCGGGGACCACCCCGATGACCATGCGCCAAGATGCCATGGTAGCCGCGTCCCAGGTGATCTTGGCGGTTAACGGCATGGGCAACAAAACGGGCGATGGCTACGGCGACCAGGTAGCCACCGTCGGTGCGATGAAGCTATCTCCCAATGTGGCGAATACAATTCCGGGGCGAGTGGAAATAACCCTGGATATTCGCGATCTGTCCAACCAGCGCCTGGATGACATGATGTCTGAGCTGGAA
>NZ_JADEXP010000428.1 GCF_015207065.1 Leptolyngbya cf. ectocarpi LEGE 11479
ATTTTGCAGGAGCTGGAAACCTTTGCCAAACGCCAGGCCCCAGGGCGAGTATCGGCGGACAGTAGCTTATATTTGGGACAAAGCCTAGATCGGATGCTCGATCAGGCTGAGGCGGCCCGTCAGCTGCTGCAGGATGACATTATTTCTGTTGAGCATCTGCTATTGGGGTTTGCAGAAGACGAGCGAATTGGTCGTCGGCTGCTGCGCGGATTTGAGCTAGATGTGGCGGGGCTGCGCGCGGCAATTAACCAGGTGCGCGGCAAGCAAAAAGCTACTGGTCAAAACCCTGAGGAAGCCTACGAAGCCCTGGATAAATATGGCCGTGATCTGACCGAAGAAGCCAAACACGGCAAGCTGGATCCTGTGATTGGTAGGGATGAAGAAATCCGTCGGGTGATTCAGGTGGTCTCACGGCGGACCAAAAACAACCCGGTGCTGATTGGTGAGCCCGGTGTGGGTAAGACTGCTATTGCCGAGGGGCTGGCCCAGCGGATTGTTAATGGGGATGTGCCGGAGTCGCTTAAGGATCGTCAGCTAATTTCCCTGGACATCGGCAGTTTGATTGCTGGGGCAAAGTACCGGGGAGAATTTGAAGAGCGGCTGCGCTCAGTGCTCAAGGAGGTGGCTGAGTCCGATGGCCAGGTGGTGCTCTTTATTGATGAGCTACATACGGTGGTCGGTGCCGGTGGCGGTAACAGCAATGTGGATGCCGGGAATTTACTCAAGCCGATTTTGGCCCGGGGGGAGCTGCGGTGTATCGGTGCCACCACCGTGGATGAGTACCGTAAGCACATCGAAAAGGATGCGGCCCTGGAGCGGCGTTTTCAACAGGTTTATATTGGCCAGCCCAGTGTCGAGAATGCCATTTCAATTTTGCGGGGTTTAAAGGAACGCTATGAGGCCCACCACGGTGTCAAAATTGTTGACTCGGCCCTAGTGGCGGCGGCAACGCTGTCGGATCGCTATATTAGCGATCGCTTCTTACCCGATAAGGCGATTGATCTAATCGACGAAGCCGCTGCCAAGCTAAAAATGGAGATTACCTCTAAGCCTGTGGAGCTAGAGACCATCGATCGACGGCTGCGGCAGCTAGAAATGGAAAAACTCTCCCTACAGGGGGAAGAGTCCACCTCTCGCACCTCAAAACAGCGTCTCACCGGTATCAGCAAAGAGATTGAAAAACTCTCTGTAAAACAGCAAAAGCTAACCGCCCAGTGGCAGTCTGAAAAACAGGCTCTAGATGCCATCAAAGCCCTGAAGCAAGAGGAAGACCAGCTGCGAGTGCAGGTAGAGCAGGCGGAACGGGCCTATGACCTCAACCGAGCGGCCCAGATTAAATATGGTCGTTTGGAAGCTTTACAGCAAGAGCTGGAGATTTTAGACACGCAGCTGCAAGAGATGCAGGATAAAGGCTCCACCCTGCTGCGAGAGCAGGTAAGTGAGGCAGATATTGCCGAGATTGTGGCCAACTGGACCGGGATCCCGGTCAATCGGCTAATGGAAACCGAGCGCCAGAAGCTGTTACAGCTAGAGGGCTATTTACACCAGCGAGTGGTGGGTCAAGGTGAAGCGGTGACGGCGGTGTCAGCGGCTATTCGACGGGCTCGGGCTGGGATGAAAGATCCAGGCCGTCCCATTGGTTCATTTTTGTTTATGGGACCCACGGGGGTGGGTAAGACGGAGCTAGCTCGGGCGTTAGCCGACTGTCTGTTTGATACCGAAGAGGCCCTGGTGCGGGTGGATATGTCGGAATACATGGAAAAACATTCCGTGGCCCGGCTGATCGGTGCGCCCCCTGGCTATGTAGGCTATGAAGAGGGCGGACAGCTTTCTGAAGCAGTGCGACGACATCCCTATTCCGTGGTGCTTTTAGATGAGGTGGAGAAAGCTCACCCGGATGTGTTTAATATTTTGCTGCAGGTGCTAGATGACGGTCGCATTACCGATTCCCAAGGGAGAACGGTGGACTTTCGTAATACGGTGATTGTCATGACCAGCAACATTGGTAGCGATCACATTTTGGATGTCTCCGGGGATGAGTCCCAGTTTGAGGAAATGCAGGAGCGGGTCTTGAGTGCCCTGCGCGGCCATTTTCGTCCAGAGTTTCTCAATCGGGTGGACGATTTGATTATCTTCCATCCGCTCAGCAAGGACGAGCTGCGGGCCATTGTAGAGATCCAGCTCAAACGTCTGTATAAGCTCTTGGCGGATCAGAAAATTACCTTACATGTTTCAGAGACAGCCATCGACTACGTGGCTGATAAGGGGTACGACCCGGTGTATGGGGCTAGACCGTTAAAGCGAGCGATTCAACGGGAGTTGGAGAATCCAATTGCAACCAAGATTTTGGAAAATACGTTTGTCGAAGGTTGCCAGGTTGTTATCGATCATATTGATGACCGTCTAAAGTTTCAGGTAAAGCAGGCTGACGTGGCTGATGATAAGGCGGCTTAGGAAATAGCTCCATACACTGCATTGGCCCTCACCCTAAATCCCTCTCCCAAGCTTGGGAGAGGGACTTTGAGGCGGTAAACATATTTTGTGCCAAAGGGATTAATTTCAACAGACTATTCACTCTACTTTTCATGCACATTTAGACTCTCGGGTCGGCTGGTTTATCCTGGGGATAGTCAGCTAGTTCTTTTTTTTCGAGCCTATGACTCTTCAGTTAACAGTTCCGAATATGGCCTGTGATGTTTGTGCCAAGACGATTACCAGTATTATCAAAGCCTTAGATGCAGGGGCGACGGTCGCTGCTGATCCTAAAACTAAACAGGTGGAGATTGAAACCGCGACTGCTGAAACAGCGATACGAGCGGCCCTTGAAAAAGCGGGCTATCCGGCGGCTTAGTTTTTAGGGCTAGCGCCAAGGAGACTGCCATGACGACGACGACCCTGGCCTTAAAGGGGATGAGCTGTGCTGCTTGTGCCCATACTGTGGAAACGGCCATTCAAAAGGTGCGGGGTGTGAGCGAGGCCCAGGTGAACTTTGCCACTGAACAGGCCAGCGTCGATTATGATGAGCGGCGTACCAGTCTCAGAGCTATTCAAACAGCCGTTGCCGATGCTGGCTATGAGGCGACTGCCGTTAAGCAACTCGACTTTGCTGCCGAGCGACTAGAGCATCGCGCCCAGCAGCGATCGCAACTAACCCGTGTCATTGTCAGTGGACTAGTAGGCATTGTGCTAATGGTGGGGTCGCTACCGATGATGCTGGGGGTGAGTATCCCCGGCTGGCCCATGGTGTTTCACAATGCCTGGCTGCAGCTGGCCTTAGCAACGCCCGTTTTATTCTGGTGTGGTCAGTCTTTTTTTGTGGGAGCTTGGAAAAGTTTAATCCACCGGACGGCCAATATGAATACCCTGGTGGCAATGGGAACGGGGACGGCCTATCTTTATTCTCTATTTGTCACCCTGTTTCCTCAGGTGCTGGTAGCTCAAGGGCTGGCCCCCGATGTGTATTACGAGGCGGCGGTGGTGATTATTGCGCTGCTGCTGCTGGGGCGCTATTTGGAAAACCGAGCCCGAGGACATACCTCGGATGCGATTCGTCAGCTGATGGGATTACAACCCCGAATGGCGAGGGTAATACGGAAGACTGCGGAAGTTAATATTCCGATTCATGCGGTTGTTGTGGGGGATATTGTTGTTGTCCGTCCGGGAGAGAAGATTCCGGTGGATGGTGAGGTTGTTGCCGGGACATCCACGGTGGATGAATCCATGGTGACGGGGGAACCGATGCCTGTGCAAAAAGGTACGGGTGACGCGGTGATTGGGGCCACCATCAACAAAACGGGGAGTTTTCGGTTGCGGGCGACTCGGGTGGGTCAGGATACGGTGCTGGCCCAGATTGTACAGCTGGTGCAGGCAGCTCAAGGGTCAAAGGCTCCGATTCAAAAGCTGGCGGACCAGGTAATGGGATGGTTTGTGCCGGTGGTGGTTGCGATCGCACTGCTCACATTTCTACTCTGGTTTAGTCTCACCGGCAATATTACCCTGGCCCTGCTCACCACCGTCGGTGTCCTGATTATCGCCTGCCCCTGTGCTCTGGGGTTAGCCACACCCACCTCCATTATGGTGGGTACCGGCAGAGGTGCCGAGATGGGCATTTTGATCAAAGATGCCGAAAGTCTAGAACAGGCCCACAGACTGCAAACTATTTTGGTCGATAAAACCGGTACCCTCACCCAGGGAAAACCAACGGTAACCGATTACGTCACCGTCCGGGGCACAGCTAACCGTAATGAGAGCCGGTTACTGCAGTTAGCCGCTGC
Organism: Leptolyngbya cf. ectocarpi LEGE 11479; assembly: GCF_015207065.1. Lineage (GTDB taxonomy): Bacteria > Cyanobacteriota > Cyanobacteriia > Phormidesmidales > Phormidesmidaceae > Leptothoe > Leptothoe ectocarpi. Next base: position 4,275 of record NZ_JADEXP010000428.1, read on the forward strand.
TATCGAAAATCAGTCAGAACACCCTCTCGCGGCTGCCGTTGTTGCCTATGCCAGGGCGCAGGGGGTAGAGAGTTTGCCTGCAGTTGATGCCTTTGACGCCAGTGTGGGACAGGGGGTGCAGGGCATAGTCCAGGGGCAGCAGGTGTACATCGGCACCGAACGCTGGATGCACACCCTCGACATTGATACCCAGCGGCTGCAGTCTCGCTGTCAGGCGTGGCAGACTGCGGCCAAAACCACCGTATGGATTGCCGTGGACGGTGTGGTAGAAGGACTGCTGGGCATTGCCGATGCGCTCAAACCATCGTCGGTCTCGGCGGTTACATCTCTACAGCGTATGGGTTTGGAGGTAATTATGCTGACGGGGGACAATTCCCAAACAGCGGCGGCCATTGCCCAGGAAGCGGGCATTCGGCGATATATTGCCGATGTGCGTCCTGCTCAGAAAGCGGCCCATGTAAAACAGCTGCAGGCGACGGGTAAGCGGGTGGCTATGGTGGGAGACGGCATTAACGATGCGCCAGCCTTGGCCCAGGCCGATGTGGGGATGGCCATTGGTACGGGGACCGACGTTGCGATCGCAGCCAGCGACATCACCCTAATTTCCGGCGATTTGCACGGTATTGTCACCGCCATTCGCCTTAGCAAAGCCACCATGGCCAACATCCAACAAAATCTGTTTTTTGCCTTTATCTACAACATTGTCGGGATTCCCATCGCCGCCGGGATTCTCTATCCTGTTTTTGGCTGGTTATTAAATCCAATGATTGCCGGTGCTGCCATGGCCTTTAGT
>NZ_JADEXP010000429.1 GCF_015207065.1 Leptolyngbya cf. ectocarpi LEGE 11479
AAAAGCAAGGCCGCTAGCGCCGTTCAGTGAAAGAGTACCGTTGGTGACGCCAATAGTTATAGTTTGTGCATCCCCATCAGCATCCGCGATTAAAATCCCCGCAATTGTATTGTTAATATCGTCTTCGTTAACAGCTATGCCTGCAGGGATAGTCAGAATAGGCGCATCGTTAATCGATGTGGAAACAACCGTTGTGCTGCCATCACTGGTGGTATCTATACCGTCGTTGACATTGATTGTAAATGCCGATGTTTCGGTGAGGGTGGGCGCAACTCGGTTATCCGTAGGAGCAAAGACAAGTTGCCGAATTGCGGTTTGAGCAATTGCTGTTGTCGTACTGGCGAGAGTATAGGTGCCGCCTGCATCCATAAAACCAGCCGCACTGAGCGAGGCTGCCGTAAATACGCCTTTATTAGCATCATCTAGGGCGACGCTGACGCTGACATTGTCTCCATTGGCGTCAGCAAGTGTCACACTGGAAAAGGGCAGCAGGGTCGCGTTGTCGTTTACGGCTTGTCCAGATGCCGTGCCACTGATGGTGGGAGCACTGTTGGTTACTGTTAAGGCGACATCGTTGCCGTCACCCCCGAGGTAGGAAATTTGGAAGCTAAAGCCATCGACACCAATGGTTGAGCCCTCTGCCAAGCCATTAAATGTGCCGGAGACAGCATCCGAGCCGTCATTGTCAACAATCGTCAAAGTATCTCCTAAAGCTGGTGTATATCCCAGACCCAGGTTTAATGACGCATTACTCAAGTTAACGGTACCGACGGCCTGAAGCTGGTCGTAGTCTGTTCCGGCAGTGCCACTGCCATTGAGCTGCAGGTTGAGGGAAGCCCCGCTGGCAAAGGCCACATCTCCATTCACCACCAGCTGACCAGCATCGTTACTCCCCGCTGGCTCCACAGCTCCTGCAAACGTGGTGTCACCCGCAATAGTGTTGCCGCTGCTGCTGTTGCTGATCGTACTTCCCGCCAGGGTGAGGGGGTCCGTAAAATTAGCATTAACAAGGTCGACGGCACCGCTGCTGCTATCTCCAATGAGAATACGACTAAAACCATCGGTCAGATTGGCGAGTTCGACAGCGTCGAGGTTGAGCGCACCGCTAGAACCGCTCCCTAATCCAATTGTGATTGCGTCCGTTTGGGGAACAATCGTGAGTTCTCCTGTCCCGGTAATGGCTTGATTAATTGCGATCGCATCTGCTGTCGCCGAAATATTTCCCTGGGCTGAGATCGCTCCATCCACAGATACCAGACCCGCCGTTAGATCAATCGCATTAATCAGGCTACTTCCACCTACGGCACCATTAAAATCGAGGGTAGCAGCCCCCGCATCCACCGTTAGATTCCGAGCGGAGGTTTCACCCTGAACCGTGGAATTAAAGGTGATATTGTTCCCGCTGGTAAAGGCCGTGTCGGTCTGCAGAACGACCGCATCCTCGTAGGTTTGGGTGCCCGTAGTGGTAATAGTACTGCTGGCAATATTGAGGGTTTCGCCACCGCTATTATCCGTGTCGCTGTTTAGTGTGAGGGCATTCAAACGTTGACTGCTATCGGTGGTACTACCAAAATCAATCTTGGCCGTCGAATTGATGACTAAAGAATCTTCGCCATCGGTCGCACTCCGGATGGTAGAGCCTCCTAAATCCCCTAGGCGTACGGCTTGATCGGCTGTGATCGTAACGGTGTTGCTGGGGGCATCAAGCGTGATGTCATTGAGCAGACGCAGGAACCGGCTGGTAAATGAGTCTGACTGAATTAATGTGGTCCCCAAATTGACCACCTGAGTAGCGCCAATGGCAGCCGCACTACCCACGTTCTCCCCAAAGGTCAGCGTCCGACCCGACCCCACTTGAAAGATAGTCGCTTTGGTACCATCTAGAGTGGAATTAAAGGTGATATCGCCTCCGGCCACCACAGTGGTCTGAGCCGTCAGGGTGACGGCATCGTTAAATGTCGCATTGCCGGTCAAACTAATAGAGCGCCTACCGGCTATATTGGAGTTTCCGGCAGCATTTAATACCGTAGTGCCAGCGGCATCTGTGGTGAGATTAACGAGCTGGGTGACGGTATCGCCCACCTTGCCATTCAATGTAGTAGTGCCACTGCTGTTGATCGCTAAACTTTGGCCACCGTCAATGATGGAATTAAACGTGACATCGCCACTACCGGCATCCAGCGTGGCATCCGTGCCTAAAACCACGGCCCCATCGTAAAGTTGGGCACCGTTTGCTGTAGTAACGTTGGCATTCAGAAGAATCTCATTGCCAGCTTCCAGCGTCAGCGATGCCCCGTTGGTCGCTAATGTAATGGCATCCGTCACCGTAATGTCATTGCTGGCTTGGAGAATAACATTTCCTCCCACCGCATTTAGCTGAGCCGGTGTGACGTTCCAGGGTTCAGCCGCCGGAGAATTTGCGAGTAGAACACTGCCGCCATTGGCCCCGTCGTTACCATCGGCGTTGGCAATCACAATATCAACAGGGTCAAACAGTACCGTCCCCGTCGTTCCGTTAGCCGCTAGGACATTGACCTGTCCATCAAATGCCAGATGCTTCGCAGAAATTTCAGCAAAGCCGCCATCACCGCTTGTGGTTCCTCCCTGGGCACTCAGCTGGCCGCTAAAATGGGTCGTGTCATCGGCCCAAACAATTACCTGCCCGCCATTGCCGTCGGTGAGGGCATCGGCAGTAATGACGGTGGCTGCATCCACCTGGGTAAACGCAGCTGTGGGAAGCGGCCCCTGCCCCTGATAATCGCCACCGATTAAAACTGTGCCGCCGCCGTTCGCTCCAGACGCATCAATGGTGGCACCCAGCAGGGAGACACGGTCTCCTAAAATCTGAATTGTGCCACCAATATCGCCGTCTAGGGCCGTTAGTGTCCCTGTAACCTCGGTACTTTCTGAGCTTTGCAGCGTGATTTCCTGGGCTGATAAGCTACCATCCACTGCGATCGCATCTGCCATAATCGCTAACGTGCTGGCAGTGGCTACATCGCCTTCCACATCAACAACGTCGTCTCCCTGGATGGTCAGAGTGCCGCTCAGAGTATGATCCGCCACCACCAAGGTGTCGATACCGGCCCCACCATCCAATTGAATGCGCCGGAGGGTATGGCTGTTGACGTCTTTTAGGGATTCAGAAAAGAACGGCGAGTGACGATCGCTAGAATAGCGTTGACCATCAATCTCCATCTCAATGCTATCGTTTGCGCCAGTCCAGTAGCGGACTAAATTGTCCTGGGCATTACCTGCAATGGTTAAGATGCCGCTAGTGCCGTTAAAAGCTACAGTGACTGGATTACTGGCAGACATTATGGTGCAGAATCTGGAGGTGAACAACTTTGACTAGAATTTTTGAAAAACTCATGCAAAAAGATTGTTCCCTTTTTATCAAGGAGTCTCTAATCGTAATTTCAACGATGTCATGGTTGAAATTACGACTTCTGAGGCTCAGTAGATTCAGCAGGGTAGCAATTTAGTCAGATTCTCTTCAGCAATTAATCTTTAGGCTTTTGACGAACTAGTTTGAGGTCTTAAATTACCCTTTCAATATCTGCTAGTGCGATTTAGAATGCTTCGTAGCATTTCCTTTCTGAGCACAGAGAATACCGACAATCAATAAGACAGCTCCAACTGCACCAGACCCGCTGATGGGCTCCTTAAACGCAAAGATACCCAGCAGAGAGGCGGTCAGGGGTTCTAATAAAACAGCCAGTCCTGCCATGGTGGCCGACGTGTGGCGAATGCCCAGCATGTAAATGCCATAGGCGAGACCGCCAGTAATGACACCCAGATAGAGTAAAAGGGGGAGTGTTTTGAGCCAGACGCCAAGGGGTGGATGCAGTACAAGGGTGGGGGTCAGAATGAGGGCAGCGACAGTAAAGCTGTAGGTTGCGATCGCAATGGCATCCATCCGACCCACCAGCGATTTTGCAAAAATAGCATAGCCCGCATAGGAAAACGCGGCCCCAAACGCCAGGACAACGCCGAGAAAAAATCGGACGCCGTCAACATGCACTGCCTCAGGTTGAGCAATCAGTAAGACAGTGCCCGTAACGCCTAAGGCTAGAGCAATGCACAGACTGCGAGTGAGTTTCTCGCCCAGAAATGCGATGGCCAGCAGCGCAATAATCAGCGGTGACGAACACACAGCGACCAGTGCTGTCATGGCCACGCCAATGTAGGGGACCGCCGCAAAGTAAAACACCTGATACCCTGCCATACAGAGGCCCATGGCCAGCAGCGATAGGCGATGCTTTGGTGGAAATAGCCAGCTAGCCAGAGATTTTTGCCGAGCGTTATAGCCGTGCCACAGCCAAAAGACAGGCAACGCAAAAACTATGCGATACAGGCCCACAATCAATGGCGAAAGGGTTGCCTGTTGCGCAATTAACACTGACGTCGTGCCGGTCGTGCCCCAGGCGACAGCGGCTAGACAGATAAGCAATAAACCCATGGGTGGTAGTTATGTGATGATGGGTCTGAATACTACCAAATCGAAGCTATTCCATTGGTGACCTATTTATAACTTCGTTGAGTCAGTTTAACGTTATCAAAGACCAGGGGCTCCTGATGTAACTTAGGTGGCTGTTCGTCGCCGCTGTAGGCCCAGGCAGCCACGTAGGCGTAGTCTTGATCGTTGCGTCTGGCTTCACCGTCTGGGGTCTGATATTCTTCACGGAAATGACCGCCACAGGATTCTTCACGGTTAAGGGCATCGCGAGCCATCAGTTCACCCAGTTCTAGAAAGTCGGCTAGGCGACCGGCATATTCTAGATTTTTGTTGAGGGTATTAGCCTCGCCAGGTACCCGCAGATTTTGCCAAAATTCTGCCCGCAGCGATTGGATTTGACTGATGACGGTTTCAAGACTGTTGCGATCGCGACTCATACCCACATGGTCCCACACCAGCTGCCCCAGCTGCCGATGAAACTGCATGATGGTTTTATCTCCCTGAATACTCAAAAGCTTTTGGGTTTTACTACGTACGGAGGCTTCAGCCTCGGCAAATGCGTCATCCTGGGTATCCACCGG
>NZ_JADEXP010000430.1 GCF_015207065.1 Leptolyngbya cf. ectocarpi LEGE 11479
GAAGATTTGAGAATCCGAAATATGGTCAAGAACCACAACTTGGCTAAGTCGATTGCTGATGCGGGATGGTATCAGTTCAGAACGTGGCTAGAGCGCTATGGCGAGATCTTTGGCAGGGTAACCGTAGCGGTGAATCCCGCCTATACATCGCAAGAATGCTCGAGCTGCGGAACAATAGTGAAGAAGTCTTTATCAACTCGGACTCATACTTGCAAGTGTGGGTGCACGCTGGATAGAGATGAAAATGCAGCTATCAACATTCTGAACAAAGGACTGGCTACCGTGGGGCACACGGGAAGCACCTTGCTAGACAAGGAAAACGCCCTGTGAGATACGACCTCTTTGGGTCTGGCGGTAACGTTGGAGCTGAAAGTTATGTCAATGACCAGGGAATCCCCGCGCCTTTAGGCCGAGGAGTAGTCAATCGCCTCACATCACAATGTTTCCAGCGTTCAAAATCGTTGCGGACTTTGAAACGATGCAGCATTCATGGAGCATTGGGTTAGAGTGGTATAGCCTGTCTGGGACATCAAAGCTCAGGCTGTGCTCAGACTGTTTGCTGCCCGTTGATGTCGCCCTGTTTGGACGTTTACTATGCAACCCGCCCTTGCCGTCGGTACTCTTTTGCAAAATCGATATCGGATTGCCCAGTTGCTGGGGCAAGGTGGTTTTGGACGAACCTACTTGACTAAGGATCAAGGGCGCTTTGAAGAGGAGTGCGTCATTAAGGAATTCATGCCTGTAGGGGGTGGCGATCGCTTTTCTAGTAAGGCTGCTCAGCTATTTCAGCGAGAGGCGGAAACTTTATACCAGATCAGTCACCCTCAGATTCCTCAATTTCGTGCCTCCTTCGAGCAGGATCAGCGTTTATTTTTGGTACAAGACTATATAGAGGGGCTAACCTACCGAGAGATCCTACAACAGCGTCCAGGACAAGCTTTTTCGGAAACTGAGATACGTGCTTTTCTAGGACAGCTATTGCCTGTTTTAGCCCATATTCACGCCAAGGGCATTATCCATCGCGATATTAGCCCAGAGAATATTATTTTGAGGCGGAGCGACCAGCGACCGGTGCTCATTGACTTTGGTGTGGTCAAAGAGGTCGTTACTCGGCTACAGACAGACGCAACGACAACACAAGCAACAACAGTGGGAAAGGCAGGATATGCCCCCAGTGAACAGATACAGTCGGGACGGGCTTATCCTAGCAGCGATCTCTATGCGCTGGCGGTAACAGTCCTTGTGCTGATGACCGGCAAAGAACCCCATGAGCTGTTTGATGACACTACTTTGAGCTGGAACTGGCAACCGTTTACACAAGTAAGCGATCAGTTAGCGACTGTGCTGAATAAAGCCTTAAGCTATCGACCGAGCGATCGCTACCAGTCAGTTAGCGAGATGGCTCAGGCACTGCAACAGGGTGGTAGCGCTCATGCTGTCTCGTCCGCCCCCCCCCAAAGTCCAACACGGCGACCGACCCCACAGCATCAGCCTATTTCTGAAATGCGTACGGTAGCGGTGGGGAGTAATCCCACTGCTACCCAGACGGGTACAACGGACATGGGGGGTACTCGCTCGGCGGCGGCCAAGACTACGGCTAGTAGAACTCAGGTTGTGACGTCTCCTAGCGATCAAAGGGGGATGGATAATCCATTGGCTTTGGCAGCCATGTTTTTAGGGGCAACGGCCTTAGCTGGATTTGGCGGCTGGGCGACCGTTAACTATGTCTTGAAACCAGACCCTCCCAGCCAGAACGAGGTGATTCAACCGCTGCCACCGCCGGAAGAACTGGAAAATCAGAATAACCAGCCTGACACCCCAGAACCTAAACCATTAGAACCTGAGGAGCCGACTAACTATACGTCTGCTTTGGAGCTAGCGGAGGGCGATCAAAAAACTGTAGAGGGCGGTATTAAGAAGGGCGATACCGTTAACTATGCGTTTGAGGGTAAAGCTGGGCAAACGCTGCGAACGGCCCTGACGGGTGACGGCGTTGTTCTGTCAGTCCTGGATGCGGACGGAAAGGAGTTACGTGGCGGTCGGCGGGTATCAGATTGGCAGGGAGAACTACCTGAGGATGGTCGCTACACAGTCCAAGTGCGCACAGCTCGTGGCACAGATCAAAGCACCTATGGGCTGACCCTAGGTCTAGAAGCGGCAGCGCCAGACGAGCCAGGCGAGAACAACGACGGTGGCGACAATCCTCCGGTGGATGATGGCACTGATAATGAAGGCGGGACTGATACGGATGGTGGTGACACAGGAGATGAGGTGCCCGAGGAGCCAGACGAGGTGCCGCCCAAGCCACAAGAACAGGTTTCTAGTCAGCGAGTACAGTTCCCTGAGGGGGCAACGGGAACGCTGTTGGCTAACTCAGTGGGGCCAGGTCGGGTGCAGCGCTATTTGGTTAATGCCCAACAGGGCCAAATTGTCACCGTGAAGATTACTCAGGCTAGTGGTCCGGTCACCTTTGATGTGGCGTTTCCGGGAGGGGAACAAATTGCTGATGCTGAAGGAGTGTTGTACTGGAATAGCTATCTGCCGCTGGGGGGAGACTATGCAATCGATGTGAAATCGGCTAGTGCGGCAGAATTTACATTGGATGTTCAGGTTGTTGGCCAGGGGACGGCGAGTCCGTAGGTTTGGAGGTATCTAAATGAGGAGTGGGTTGTTAATTGCGGCGACGGATACGGAGTGTGGGAAGACGGTTTTGACCTGTGCTCTGATGGCCTATTGGCAAGCGTACTGTGGGGCTCGACGGTTAGGCGTTTTGAAACCTGTGCAAGCGGGGATAGGCGATCGAGAGCTGTGGCAGCAGTTGTTTCAATTAGAGCAGTCTCTAGCAGAGCTAAATCCGGTCTTTTTTGACGCACCGCTAGCACCTCCAATCGCAGCGGTGCTGGAGAGTAAAACGGTGGATCTGACTCCGGCCTGGCAGCGGTATACAGTCCTAAGGCAGCAGTGTGAATGGGTGCTGGTGGAAGGTCTTGGGGGGTTGGGCTCACCAGTGACAGATGAGATGACGGTGGCGGATCTAGCGGCGGATTGGCGGCTGCCGGTGGTGTTAGTGGTGCCGGTGAGGCTGGGTGCGATCGCAGCTGCCGTTGCTAACGTCGCCCTGGCCCGCCAGCACCGATTGCAGCTCCAGGGGATTGTCCTCAACTGCACAACTCCGGAAGCCCAGGAGCAGCTGACCCAGCTCACCCCACCGGATATGATCAGCAACCTCACTCGCGTTCCCGTATTGGGGGTGCTGCCCTACTTGAGTGATCCCACAAATTTGGCTCAGCTCAGCTCAGCAGCTCGCGAACTGACGTTAGAAGCGATCATGCCCGCTGCATTTTGGGTCGCTTAGTCAGGGAGGTTTGGCCTAGGACGTGGACAAGGTTTATATACTTTAGCTATATCTTTGTCTGCTAAGGTCCTATGGTTTCTACGCTGCCTGCCAATACACAAATCTCTAACGTACCGCCTCGGGTGCGATCGCAAATTCAAACCCTGCAAACTGAATTGGTGGAGTGGCGTCGGCAATTACACCAGCGTCCAGAGCTAGGTTTTGAAGAAACTCTAACCGCTGAATTTATCACTCAGCAGCTGACAGCGTGGGGCATTGACCACCAAACCGGCATCGCCCAAACCGGCATTGTCGCCACTATCCCAGGCCATCAGCCCGGCCCGGTGCTCGCCATCCGGGCCGACATGGATGCCCTCCCCATTCAAGAACTCAATCAGGTACCCTACCGGTCACAGCACGACGGCAAGATGCATGCCTGTGGTCACGATGGCCATGTCACCATTGCCCTGGGCACCGCCTACTATCTGGCGCGACACCGTGATACCTTTGCTGGCACCGTCAAAATCATCTTCCAGCCAGCGGAAGAAGGCCCCGGCGGTGCTAAGCCGATGATTGAGGCAGGAGTACTGAGTCAGCCAGAGGTCGACGCCATCATTGGTCTACATATTTGGAATAATCTTCCCTTGGGAACAGTCGGCGTCCGTAGCGGTCCCCTCATGGCCGCTACCGAATATTTTCAATGCACCATTCAAGGGCGAGGCGGGCACGGTGCTCTTCCCCACCAGACAGTTGACTCCATTGTGGTCGGGGCACAGGTGGTCAATGCCCTGCAAACCATTGTGGCCCGCAACGTCAGCCCGATCGACTCTGCCGTGGTTACGGTCGGAGAGTTCAAAGCAGGTACAGCCGTCAATGTGATTGCCGATAGCGCTCGTCTGGGCGGTACCGTGCGCTACTTTGATCCGAAATATCGAGACATGTTGCCAGAGCGCATGGAGACTATAATTGCTGGCATTTGTCAGGCCCACGGGGCGAGCTACCAGTTCGATTACCGTCGCCTATATCCCCCTGTGATCAACGATGCCACCATTGCCGAGTTGGTTAGATCGGTGGCCGCTACTGTGATTGAAACTCAAGCCGGAGTGGTCCCCGAATGTCAGACCATGGGCGGGGAAGACATGTCATTCTTTTTGCAAGAGAAACCAGGTTGTTATTTCTTTTTAGGGTCGGCGAATCCTGATTTAAATCTGGCCTATCCCCATCACCATCCTCGATTTGATTTTGACGAAACCGTCTTGGGCACAGGGGTGGAACTGTTTGTTCGATGTGTTGAACGTTTTTGTCAGGAGGCGCGGTGAGCCGTGAATGGCCCATAAAAAAGACCATGAAAACAATAGATACGGAGCCATCGAAGCAGGCCTCGCTGTTCTCTCAAGAGAATCAACAGGGCCACTGGCAGGGCACCCTGGACCTCTGCTTTAGCAATGTCAACGGGAAGACACTGCCGACCAAAAGCTACAGCACCGCTCCCCTGCGCATTCAGCGACCGTTCTACCCAGCGGCGGCTCCAGAAAACTGCCAGAGTGTCATCGTTCACACGGCAGGGGGTATGGTGGGCGGGGATCGGTTACAGATGGGGATCACGGCTGAGCCAGGTACACAGGTCTTAGTCACTACGGCGGCGGCCCATAAGGTCTACCGGAGCCAG
>NZ_JADEXP010000431.1 GCF_015207065.1 Leptolyngbya cf. ectocarpi LEGE 11479
GTTTGTGTCAGAGCGACTCGAGCGATTAATTCAAAAGCAACCAAACGTGGCAAAGTGGACGAAATTTTGGTGATGAATTACTGATATCTCGATTATCTACTCATCTGTTTCAGGCAATGGCGGGACTAAAGATTTAACCTGAGCTAGAATCTGCGGCACTTCTGCTGACACAATTTGCCAAAGACGAGCGTAGTCGATATCGTCATATTTGTGAATAATCACGTTTCGTAGAGCGATCGCACCGCTCCAGTCAATATCGCTATGAGCTGTTTGAAAATCAGGACTCAAACGATTGGCTGCCTCGCCCATAATTTCTAGCTGTCGTTCTACGGCACTTTGAAACAATTCGTCTTCTAATAAATCTTCGTAGGTGCGTCCTGCTAGAAACCGCGCAATGGCCTCCATTGCTTTGACCATATCGAGCAATGCAGCATGATTGCGAACTGTTTGCGTCATGACGGGATCACACTCTATCAGACTCGTAAAATTCCTCTGATCCGGCGGATAAAGCACCCGATAGGTGTGCAGTATTTCTGCCCGGCTAAAGAGATTCAGCAATAACCGCTTTTGGGTCAGATCCACATCACGTCTGACCAGCTGAGCTAGCTCTTGCTGAACTTTCTCGCTATTTAAGTAATCCCGGTCGCTGTCGAAGACAACCAACACATCGATATCACTATCCTCTCGAAAGTCTGTCCGGATAGCGGAACCAAAAAGCCCTAGCTCTTTGATATGCCAGCGTTGGCAAAATTCAACGATTTCAGAGTCAGACACATTTAACCTATCGGCCAGCACAGATGGCAAAGCTGGAACGATTTTGGTTTTCATACTTTACGTCTCTGTGTCTGTACCTCTCTATTATCGCCACTTTCTCAGGGTGATGAACTACTGATCTACGATACTCACTAAAACTCGGATAAGGTTCTCAACATCATCGGGAACTTGATAGCCACCGATGTCCTGAGTTATTTGCTTTACATCGCTGTCTAGCACTCCAAAAATCCAAAAGTTGCCCATGGTGACAGCGCCGTAGATGGTCCTCGGCGCATCATCTAGCATCGACAGCGCAATCATCTCCACTGCAAGCTGTGTAAATCCTCGAGTTAGATCATCCCGCTTTGCTTCAACCACCACTATTTGATGCTGAGCCCGAATTAAGTAGTCCAAACTGCCCTGCAGCCAGTTGTTAACCTTGAGCGGATACTCAAATCGCAATATTTGATGACAGATAGTGGCTACGCGAGTCAGCACGGGGGCGACTAAAACCTCGCGTTTGGCGATTTCGCTAGTCAGCTGTACATAGGGTAAGGTTGCTTCAATTTGTGTCTTGAGCTGGTCTATATCGGCTAAAGGCCTCTGAGTCTTAGGCAAATTCAGTCTTGCCTGCCTGTAGCTGTAGCCAAACTCAGCCAAAATCTCATCGGTGTCATGAGACAGTTCAAAATACGAACGGAATGTATAGCTAGCGTCTTTATCTAAAAGCCTTGGCATCATGCTGTCTGTCCAATCAGGTGCTAATTGCCCATAGTTTCTCTATTATTGCTTCTGTGCCTGTATCTTGAGAAACCTATGGCCGTCTATCGCTGGCAACAGTACACCTGTGCATACGAGGTCCATGACGGAGACAGTGATGCCACGCCCCTACTGTTGATTCATCCCATTGGTGTGGGACTATCGGGTCAGTTTTGGCAGCCATTTGTCGACCAGTGGCAGGGAGCCCGTCTGTATGTGCCCGATCTGTTGGGCTGTGGGGAGAGTGATTTGCCACGACGTGCCTATAGTCCCCGCGACTGGGCTGAACAGCTGCACTGTTTTATCTCTGAAGTGATTCAAAAACCAGTGATAGTCATGGTGCAAGGGGCGCTGCTGCCAGTGGCTTTAGAACTGATGGCCGATGCCACCATGAGCCAATGGGTGACGGCGGCTGTTTTATCGGGTCCACCAGCTTGGCGATTGATCACAGAGCCCACACCGGGCTGGCGGCAGCAGCTTAACTGGTCGCTGTTTGCGTCACCCCTGGGCTGGGGATTTTATCAGTATGCGCGCACTCAGAAATTTTTAAAGTCGTTTTCTGAGCGACAGCTATTTGACCAGGCGGCTGATATCACAGATGATTGGCTGGCCATGCTCGACCAGGGTTCGCGGGATATGGCCAGCCGATATGCGGTGTTTTCGTTTCTAGCAGGGTTTTGGCGCCAGGATTATGGCGATGAGATCGCAGCCATCGCCCAGCCTATCTTGGTAATAATGGGCAAAACCGCCTCCACCATCGACCGAACGGTCCAGGACACGACGGCGCAACAGCGGTTAAACGACTACACCAGTCATTTTCCCCATGCCCAGGGAATGTTTATTCCCGGTCGCAACGTGCTGCCCTACGAGTCAACGGCGGAATTCATCGCTGTACTAACCCCCTTTGTCAACGGGCTCACTAGTTAAACTCTACGCCAGCCGAGGAATCTCCACTGTTTTCCGGTTCAGGATCTGTGTTCTCCCCGTTGTTATTGGGAGTATCTGTCCCATTGTCCGGTGCTGTTGAGTCGTCAGACGGTGTATCTGTTGTGGAGTCTTCTTCTCCTGTATCAGGGTCTTCGTTGGGGGGATCGGTCTCTTCCTCTTCTGGAGGAGTGGTGATGATATTGTCTACAGCAACACTGAGGGCATAATTGATGGGATTAGCGGACTTGGATGCGATCGCAATTTCGTAATACCCACGTTGGTTTAACGTACCGGCCCAAGTTGTCTCAGACGAATCAGACAGAAGGAAGGGGACCTCCTGGGATGGCATCGGCACATATAGGGACATCAAAGCACTATTCTCAGGCACTTGCAGGTTAATGCGTAGATTTTGACCGGCCTGTAAATTGAGCAAAAATACCCGGCCTTCTCCCGCCGCCAGTTGCCCCGTTAGGCGCTGTCTAAAGGCACCTTCCTCAAACTCTACCCGTTCCAGTGTTTCGTTAGTTTTTAAGTCTTCTACGCCGTCTCGAGCTAAGGCGTACCACACCTGACCCAGAGGCTGATCCAAAAGATTATCCCGCGACGCCTGGGGAAAAATTGAGACAAATTTAGCATCAGTCAGGTCTTCTAGGGCTCGGCTACTGACATTGAGCCGATTGACCGTTTGCCGCCAGCTTTCGCGATCGTCGGCCCCATAGGCCCCCAGCCCCCGTCGAGCTGGCATACTCAGATGCAGCTCCAGGATATCCAAAGCATCCATTGCCAGATTATCCCAGCGCAGCCGTAGGGGAGCATCCTCCGGCGCTGAGGTTAAAGGGCGTCCTCTTAAATTTGGATACTGCTGATAAAACCGCTGATTAACCCAGAGATTTAACCACGCTTCATTTACCCCCAAAGCCTCACGGCGCTTCACCAGCTCTTCTTTGCGAGCGATTTCATCGGGAGTCGGCCCCACTGGAGTTTCCGTCGTCGGCAGAGAGCCACCGTCAGGGTTGCCCCCAACCGGCCACCGGGGGCGCAGTCCCACACCAACCAATAATGCCAAGATCAGACTAGATATCCCCAGCAGCGCCAGCAACCCAATGGCAGCCTGGAGCAGACTCGCTCGGTTATCACTCTGTTTAGTCGGGCTAACGGAGGTCGGCATCGTGGTCGTTTCTGGAGCAGAATCCACCACCTGGGTAGCCGCCTCCGTGGGATAGACCACATCCTCAGCGATAGAACCGCCATTCTCCTCAGGAAACATCGGGGCGACATTAGCCGCATTGCCAGCAAGTCGTCCGTTACTCCCATTATCCTCTGCATCCTTCCCCTGGAGCGCCTGGAGCACAGCTGCCGCTGATGGATAACGCTGGGCTGGAGAGGGAGCCAGCATTTTTTTGAGTATCTGATTTAGGGGAGCACCAAAACTGACAAAACGCTCCCAGTTCCAGGTGTTTTCATACATATCATTCAGCTCTTGGGGCTCTTTGCCCGTGGCTAATACCACCAGGGTGGCTGCCAACCCGTAGAGATCGCTAGTGGCGTCGACAGAACCCGCTTGAAACTGCTCCTGGGGAACGTATCCCACCTTCCCAATTCGAGTTTTATGAGCACTAGCCGACAGCTCCTGCTCCACCGTGGCGGCAATTTGTTTAACGCTGCCAAAGTCAATCAGTATGGGGAGACCGTCTTGCGATCGCAAAATCAAATTCTCGGGGGAAATATCGCGGTGAATAATATCTAAGTTGTGGATATAGTCCAACACTGGCAGCAGCTGATAGAGCAGCTGGACGATTTCTGTCTCGCTGAAATGCCCCGCGTGGTCTTGACGATTTTGCAATAAAGCTCGGTATGTAGTGCCTTCTACATAGTCCTGGACGAGAAAGAGCTGGCCACCTTCGCGCATCAGCTCACGAAACTTAGGAATCTGGGGATGCTCCAGCTGATAGAGCACCTTAGCTTCACGCTCAAACAATTCCTCAGCTTTGGCCACTAGATTCGGGTCATCAAGTTGGGGCACAAATTCTTTAAGCACACACCGCTCCTTAAACCGATGTAAATCTTCGGCCAAATACGTGCGACCAAACCCCCCTTCTCCCAGTTCTCGCAATACGTTATAACGCGCGCCTAGTGGGGGGCCAGATTCCCAAGGTGTGCTCATCGATAGGCTCCTTCACGAGTAAATGTGCGCCCCAATAAACGGTTTATCAAAGGGGAAACCCCCACCAAGTACCGGGACTAATTTGTCAGTGTAGTGTTTTTTTCACCGGATGCAACGCCTCCTGTCAATTTTTCTTATAAACGACCCTTGTGGGGGCGTTCCATGGAACGCCCCCACAAGGGTATTCCTATTCATTCATATTTTTATAGGTAGCCACTGCCGATGGCGAGATCCGGTTGAGGTAGCGAAAAATCCAATACTTAAAGACCGTGTCTAAAATCACGGGAAACGTGGCGATAAATAGAAAGATAAACTCTCGGTTGGCAGGAAAGCCCAAATGACGCGATAGGCCCTCTAGCAAAACCTCCCAGCCGTGGGGTGAGTGGAATCCCACAAAT
>NZ_JADEXP010000432.1 GCF_015207065.1 Leptolyngbya cf. ectocarpi LEGE 11479
TGCCCAGGAAGTGAAATTAGGTGAAGATGTAGACCTTCAGGTGATTGCTGCGCGCACTCCTGGTTTTGCCGGGGCCGACTTGGCCAACCTGGTAAATGAAGCGGCCCTACTGGCCGCTCGTAATAATCGCGCCGCTGTCATTCAGGCTGACTTTGCTGAGGCGATTGAGCGAGTAGTGGCCGGTCTAGAGAAAAAGAGTCGAGTGCTCAACGAAAAAGAAAAAGAAATTGTCGCCTACCACGAAGTGGGCCATGCCATGGTGGGGGCACTGATGGAAGGTGGGGGTCAGGTGGAGAAAATATCCATCGTGCCACGCGGCATGGCCGCTCTTGGCTATACCCTGCAGCTACCGACAGAAGATCGCTTCCTGCGCAGTGCCGATGAGCTTAAGGGACAAATTGCCACACTACTGGGGGGGCGTTCCGCCGAGGAAGTTGTTTTTGGCTCAATTACCACTGGGGCAGCCAATGATCTACAGCGGGCAACCGAAGTGGCAGAACAGATGGTCACTACCTATGGCATGAGTGATGTCCTGGGTCCCCTGGCCTACGATAAAGGTCAGCAAAGCTCATTTCTAGACAGTGGCATGCCCAATGCCCGCCGTAATATGAGCGAAGAGACCGCTCGCGCCATCGACACCGAGGTCAAAGGTCTGGTGGAATCAGCTCACCAGCAGGCGCTAGACATTCTTCGTAGTAATCGGGACCTGTTGGAAACCATTTCACAGCAGCTTCTCAAAGAAGAGGTGATCGAAGGTGATGTGCTGCGACAGATGCTGGCAAACGTGAAGCCATTAGCAGCGATGGTATAGGTTTAGGCAGATTTCGTTGCTTCTTATTTCTGGCCCTGGGCAGCAATGTCTAGGGCTTTTTCGAGCTGTGGGGATTTCATTGTTAAAACAAGACCATATTTTCCTAGATGAACGTGCTAGCGTTTCTAAAATAAGCGAAGCGCTGGTTTATTCTATTTACCTACCAGAGCTTTTGGTTTAATTTTTGGGTGTTGCTGATCCTCTAAACCAGCAACGACGATTTTTCAGATAACTTTTAGATAATTAATTTGAGTTGAGGAGTTTATCGTTGCCCCGAGTGCGTCGCAAAAATTATCGCTTCACCCTGGCTTCTGTGGCGCTATTGGTCACAGGATTGTGGCTGGGGCAATGGTACGTGCGTGGTCAACTATCGTCGCCGACGCTGGCCTTGGTGCTGGGAGGAGATGCCCAACGAGAGGAGTTTGCGGCTCAGTTTGCCACTGAAAACCCTGATTTAGACGTGTGGATATCGTCCGGTGCTAATCCTGAGTATGCTGTTTGGGTGTTTCAAGAGTCCCACGTGTCCCTGGAGCGATTGCACTTAGACTATCGGGCTGTGGATACGGTGACGAACTTTACGACATTAGTGGATGATTTGGATCGTCTGGGTATCAAGAGTGTCTATCTAATCACGTCGGACTATCACATGCGGCGAGCCAGTACCATTGCCGCCATTGTTTTGGGTAGTCGAGGCATTCACTATAAACCTCTGCCGGTGGAGTCTGAACGGCCACCAGAACCGTTACTGCGAAGTTTGCGTGATGGGGGACGCTCAATTTTATGGGTATTTACAGGCAAAACTGGGTCTGAATTGGCTCAGCTATCCTCTAGATTGACTGTTCATCCGTAGCGGTTGGAGGGGAATTATGTCCCTTTTGGCAGACATTTGATGTTTTTCAAGGCTAGCTATGACTTCTACATTGAAAGATCCTCTATACACTGAAGAGCAAATTCAAGCGTGGTTGCGGGGGCTGTTGGCTGTTGCCTGGGCCGATGGTGAGTTTGATGATCAAGAAAAAGACCTGATCCACACCATGATGGATGTGGAGTTTGCTCCTCAACTGGATTTCCAAACCTTTGAGCCGATTAAACCGGCGGAATTAGCGACAATTCTGACGCCAAATCCAATTGCGGCTGAGAACTTTTTGCGGATGGCGGTGATGGTTGCGATCGCAGACGGCATCTATTCTGCCGCCGAAGACAAAATCCTGATGGATTTCTGTCAGGCATTAGACCTGGATACAACCGTTCTACAGTCGCTTCAATCCACACTCTATAACCTGCACGAGGTCAAGGAAGAAGTTCAGCCAGGGACCAGTGGTGTCGTCGAGGCAGCACCAGTGGCAGCCGCCAGCCCCCTAACGCCACCAGCCCCTAAAGAAGGCCCCGATCCCCTCAAACCCATGCGCGAGTGGTTAGATCAGTTGGAGGTGGAAGATCCACGTCTGGCTCGATTTGTCTGCAAAATGATTCCTTCCCAATGTCCCTTTGAACGGGATGTTACCCTGTTTGGCAAAAAGGTGGTTCATATTCCCCCCATGTGCAAGCTCAATCCTCTTTATGAACAGCTGGTGGGCCTTAGATTTCGAGCGTTGTCCCACCTGGCGGATGACCTCGGTGAGGATGTGACGCCTTATTTGTAAACCCTACCTGTAATGGAACAACTAACCACCAAGGTCCTGGTTGTCGGAGGCGGGACTGGCGGCACAGCTGCAGCAATTCAAGCCGCGCAGCTGGGTGTGGAGGTTTTGCTGGTGAGCGAGTGGCCCTGGCTAGGAGGCATGCTGACCGCTGCTGGGGTGAGCGCTCCGGATGGAAATGAGCTAGCAGCCTTTCAGACGGGGCTGTGGGGAGCTTTTTTACGGGAGCTAGAACGGCGGCAGCCCGGCGGATTGCACCACGGCTGGGTGAGTTTCTTTACCTACGAACCAGCGGTGGGAGCTGGTATTTTTGCTGACTGGGTAGCGGCGTTGCCAAATTTGACCTGGCGGTGGGGGCATCGTCCTCGGGCTGTGCACCGCTCAGGCGAGCGAATCACAGGAGTGGCCTTTGATCAATTTTCTGTAACGGCCCAGGTGACGATTGATGGCACTGAACTAGGCGATTTATTGGCCCTGGGCAATGTCCCTCATCGCTGGGGCTGGGAGAGCCAGGAACAGTGGCGGGAGCCCAGTGCACCTCAGTCGCTAATGGCGCCGACCGATGCCCTATTTCCGGCGATGGCTACCTATCCGGTGCAATCTCCCACTTGGGTAGTGGTGATGCAGGATTACGGTGCGGGTGAAACTGCTCCGCTAGTTTCGTCCACGGGGTCCAATGTCTCCTTTACAGGGGCCTGGGAGGGTTACGGACCAGAGCGATTTCTTAACTATGGGCGGCTACCGGGCAATCGCTTTATGCTCAACTGGCCCCAGCAGGGCAATGACTATGGTGTCGGTCTAGACCGTTTGATTGAGTCGGCAGCCGCCCGCAATGACTATTGGCAAGAGGCCAAGGACCACAGCCAGCAGTTTGCCCATACCATTCAATCTGAGTTGGGTGCACGCTATGGCCTGGCTGCAGGCATGTTCCCGGAGCTAGAAGAGACGCCTGGGGGGGGGGCGTTTGCCCTTTACCCTTACTATCGAGAGAGTCGGCGGCTGATGGGGCTGACAACCGTGAGTGAGCTGGATATTTTGCCAGTGTCGGGGGGGCAGGTGGCGTCGTTGCCGGTCAATAGTGATGGGGTGGTGGATGCGATCGCGATCGGTAACTACCCTAACGATCACCACTATCCTGGGTTTGATATGCCCCTAGCCCCCAAAGCTATCCGCTGGGGAGGACGGTGGACCGGTACCCCCTTTAGCATTCCCTATGGTGCCCTAATTCCCGCCACGATTGACGGGTTACTAGCCTGCGACAAAAATATCTCAGTTACCCACATCGCCAATGGTGCCACCCGTCTACAGCCAGTGGTTTTAAATATTGGTCAAGCCGCTGGGGCGGCTGCCGCCCTATGTGTACAGCAAGGCTGTCAGCCCCGGCATTTACCCGTTCAGCGCTTACAACACACATTACTCAGAGCCCCAGCCCCGGCTATGCTTGCGCCTTGTTTTGATTTACTGCCGAGCGATCCAGCCTGGTTAGACCAACAGCAGCTCTATTTAAGTCATCCAGAAATGTATCCTCGGAGTGGGTTTGTCTATCCCATGGGCTATGCCCCGTCATCGGAGATGTCTGCCGCCAGCCTGTTTAAAGGTCGTTATCAGCGGGAGCAGGGAGATAGCCATCGGCTGATTAATGAGACTGATGTTTTGGACCTCGTTGCCATTGCTCCCCAAGCAGCCCATCAGCTGATGCAGATTGCTGAGCACAGCCTGGTGGAAGTTATTGGTATTCCTAACAAAGGTGGCAGCTGGATTTTAGTCAATCGAGTCACAGAAATTGGTGGAATGTAATATCCGGTACAGAAAATCCGTGATGCTACCGAAACAATTTCTGTCTAGTTTTTCCTGAGTCATTTGTCAAATCCATGTAATCAGAAAGTAGCAATACTACTCATTTTCTGACCCATGAGACTTTCTCTATCGGTACTGTCAGTTACTGCTGCCATCAGTGTTTTTCACTCTTTAGGACTGACGATTTCTATCCCCAGTTTGCAAGCCGAACGGGGGAGTGGCCGCATTCAAACCGAGCAATTTGACCGGGGGAGTGGCCGCATTCAAGCGCAGCGATCTGGACTGTTTCATCTATCTGACCGGGGCAGTGGTCGCATTCAAGCACAGCAATCTGAGCTGTTTCATCTATCTGACCGGGGCAGTGGCCGGGGACCCGCCGCATACCGGGGCAGTGGCCGGATTTCCACCGATCAGGCTTACCGAGGTAGCGGTCGTTTAATTGCTTAAACAATAAATTCATTTTAACCTGTTGGGCCATGGCTTTAGGGTTGTCTATGCAATCCCATTACGGTTAAAAAGTTATGGATATTAATCAGAAAATACTCTACGCTAACCCTACGCTAACCCTTAAAAGCTAGTGGAAAAATAGTCATCATTATTGATGCTCTTATATCTGATTCAACCCATTGGCAATTTGCCATTTATGCGATAAATCAACAATAGTTGGTACTTCTTTAAGG
>NZ_JADEXP010000433.1 GCF_015207065.1 Leptolyngbya cf. ectocarpi LEGE 11479
GCTTCTGGACTGGTTTCTGCAGACAATTCAGAAATGAAGCTCAATTTATAAAACCATCTCACACGAGGAGTTAACCTGAATAATCGACCTCGCCGTAACCCCCAACTTAACGCTATTAGGAATAACCTAGTACGTTGGGTTGTAGGGCGGCGTCCCGGCCCTGCTCAGGGGGTTTGGGGAACTCGAAGGGACCCCAAGCAACACCTTTAAACTCTCCACCAGCTGACCAATATATTTCCCATGCAAAGTCTCAACTAAGAATTATTTTCTTGATCGACTTATGTTTAATCTCTTCTTTCGAAATCGACAACTATTATTTTTAACACTAACGTTAGTAGTCGTTTGGGGCCTATCAGCCTTTTTATCATTACCCCGGCTGGAGGACCCCGAAATAGTTCAGCGCGTCTCAACAGTAACCACAATACTCCCAGGAGCCAGTGCTGAACGAGTAGAGTCTTTAGTAACTGACAAAATCGAAGAAGAGTTGTCGGATATTGAGGAAGTAGAAGAGATTCGGTCATCGTCTAGCCCTGGGATTTCAGTGGTGACGGTGGAACTAAAGGATACGATTCCTGATGTTGAGCCCGTATGGGCGCGGGTACGTAGCCAAATTGATGATGTAATTCCTGAGCTGCCTGCCGAGGCCAGTCGGCCTGAGTATGAAGATGCAAAAGTGAAGGCTAGCGCTCTGATTGTGGGGCTGACGTGGGAATTGGATCAGCCAGTGAATTATCCAATTTTGCGGCGGGTGGCAGAGGGCTTAGAAGCTGAGCTGCGTAACTTACCTGGGACTGACAGTGTAGAACTGTTTGGAGAACCGGATGAAGAGATTCGGGTGGAAATTAGTCAGGCTGATTTGCTGAAGTTAGGGATTACTGCTCAGGGTCTATCGCAACAGATTTCGGCTAGTGATGCGAAAATTTCTACGGGAGAACTACGGGGTAGCTCTACTGAGCTGTTGTTTGAAATAGACAGCGCTCTGGATTCGTTGGATCGCATTCGAGGAATTCCAATTCGGGTGGGAGCTGATGGTCAAGTTGCCCAGCTGGGTGACATTGCTCGGGTGAATAAAGGGGTACAAACGCCTGTTTCTGATCTGGCGTTGATTGATGGCAAATCCGCTATTGTTGTGGCGGCTACGGTGGAGTCTGAATACCGTGTAGATCAATGGGCCACCCAGGCTAGAAACGTGCTCAGTGACTTTGAGTCCGGGATGTCAGACGGCCTAGGCATCAGCATTGTGCTGGATCAAAGTCGGTATGTGCAACAGCGACTGAATGGAGTGATTGGTAATCTCCTAATCAGTTCTCTTTTAGTGATTGGTATATCGCTGGTGGTGCTAGGATGGCGCTCAGCTTTGATTGTTGGTCTGGCGCTGCCGCTCTCGACACTCATGGTATTTGGCAGCATGAAAGTGTTGGGGATTCCGCTGCACCAAATGTCTGTAACGGGTCTGATTATTGCGCTGGGACTGCTGATTGACAACGCCATTGTGGTAGTGGATGAGGTGCGGGTGCATTTACAAAGTGGCAGTCATCCTGCTGTGGCGGTAGGGGATACGGTAAAGCATCTGGCAGTGCCGCTGCTGGCGTCTACACTGACGACGGTGCTGGCGTTTGTACCCATTGCCACTTCGCCTGGGGGCACAGGAGAGTTTATTGGCACCATTGGCAGTACGGTAATTTTAGCGCTGCTGAGTTCGTTGACGCTTTCGTTGACCGTGATTGCAGCCCTGGCCGGTCTGGTTTATCGGTGGCGGCCATTACGCCCTCAATCACGCCACTGGAGCGTGGGTGGGTGGTCCAATCAGAATCTCTCTCGCCTTTATGAAGGCAGTCTGCGGGCTGTTTTTCGTCGGCCTATCGTAGGTATATTGGTGGCCATGGTGCTGCCTATGGTCGGGTTTGTTCAGTTTGCGAGTCTGCCACAACAGTTTTTCCCACCAACGAATCGTGACCAGTTTCAGATTGAGATTGAGCGGCCAGCATCGAGTGCGATCGCAACCACCCGCACCCAAACTTTAGCCATCCGTGAGCTGATCCAACAACACCCAGCGGTCAAGGATATCCACTGGTTTCTAGGCAAAAACGCCCCGTCATTTTTCTACAATGTGGTGGGCAGTCGTCGGAATGCGGCTGAGTACGCCCAGGGTATTGTTCAGCTGGACTCAACAGACGATCTCCAAGGCACCATTCGCACGCTACAAACGGACTTGGATGCCGCTTTCCCCGATGCTCAAATCCTGGTCAAACAGCTAGAGCAGGGACCGCCCTTTGATGCCCCCATTGAAATGAGTATCTATGGACCGGACCTAGAACAGTTGAGAACTCTGGGAAATCAGCTGCGGCTGATATTGTCTCAGGTAGATCAGGTCACCCATACGCGTGCTACGTTGAGTGAGCTGTCGCCTAAGCTAGCGTTGGCAGTAGATGAAGCAGCAGCAAGACGGGTGGGGTTGGATAATGGTGCGATCGCGGCCCAGCTCAGTACTCTTCTCGATGGTCAATTGGGCGGTTCCATTCTCGAAGACACTGAAGACATCCCTGTGCGGGTACAGCTACCGGAACAAGAGCGGGGCGACTTGGCCAGCATCACTTCCGTGGATTTGCTCAGCAACAACGGTACAACAGTTCCCTTTTCTGCCGTGGCTTCGGTTAACCTGCGCCCAGAGCTAAGCACCATTGCCCGCCGTGACGGCCAGCGGGTCAACACTGTTCAGGGATTTATTACCGCCGGATCTTTGCCAAGTACTGTCTTAGGAGAGTTCCAACAGACGCTAGAAACCCAGGGATTTGAGCTGCCGGCAGGGTATCGTCTCAGCTACGGTGGCGAGGCAGATGCGCGAGGATCTGCGGTGGGTAATTTGCTATCCACCGTGGGAGTTTTGGCCATATTAATGACAGCGACGCTGGTATTGTCGTTTAACTCATTTGCCTTGGCTGGATTGCTAGCGGCTGTTGCGGTAGCAGCCGTAGGTTTAGCGGCTATGGCTCTGTGGTTGTTTAATTCGTTGTTTGGCTTTACGGCTATCCTTGGTACGTTGGGGTTGATTGGTCTCGCCATTAATGACTCAATTGTTGTATTAGCGGCGCTACGCGATGACCCGCTGGCGCGTAAGGGAGATGCGGCTGCAACTCGACAGGTGGTGATGAAGGCGACGCGGCATGTGGTGGCAACGACGGTAACGACTATTGTTGGTTTCACACCGCTATTGCTGGATTCGACCGGGTTTTGGCCGCCGTTGGCAATTGCGATCGCGGGGGGATTGGGCGGGGCAACGCTGCTGGCTCTATATTTTATTCCGTCGGCTTATTTGTTGATTCATCAGAATCAAGCCAAGTCAGCTATGGTTTAGGTCAAATATCAACTATCGGTCATTTTTCTACGGACTCTGATTTTTCTCTGGGTAGCAATGATAATGGCACCCGATTCCAGATCTTGAATATAGTCAGCCAAAACGTCTCGTAACAGACTAATTCTTTCTATCCGAGGTAGATTCTCTAGCCGTAGGACACCATGATGGGGCTTGTCCTGTAGCCAAATCATCTGCTCGAAATCAGAATCGGTGGTGATAATGATGCGTTTTTCCTTAACAGCCCATGTCAGGATTGAACTGTCGGCCATTGTCGGGTCAATGTCTGCTACGCAGACAATATCGTGACCTAACTCAAGCAAAATTGAGGATAGGGCACCGCTTGCATTGACATCTAGTAGAAACCGCATGACTTAAGATGCGACTCGCTCGAATACTTCCTCGCTCTCGACGAGTCGGTAGGCATAGAGCAGGGCGGCATAGATATCAGCCATTTCCAGGTCAGGGTAGTCTTCAAGGATTTCTTGGTTGCTGGCTCCTTTGGCCAAAAGCTCTAGGATCATAGCAACGGAAATGCGTAACCCACGGATAATAGGCTTACCCCCTAAGATCTCTGGATTGAAGGTAATTCGTGATGTTGGGCCTTGATTAGTGCTCATGCTAGAAAACTTATCGTTCTCGATACATCTTTCTCAATACATCTTTAGTATGCCAATAGGTAAGCTAATTGAGACCATCTTTAAATCTCAAGCTACAATGCGGCTGACCTTAATCGCCGCTGCCCATGACTGCCCAGCTTTCCCCTGCTGAATTGAAAACTGCCCAGGATTTTCTCAGTTCCTATGACCCGGCCCAACCTGCCTTAGCAAACCTGGCCCACCATGACGGGGAACTGGATGCTAGCTTTGAGGATCTGGTGGCCGATGCGGCGGGGATGGCGGCCTACGGTGAGGAGAAAAAGAATCTAAAAGCGGTATTTTTGCAGAACCTGCGGCGGGAGGTTTGTGGGGATGAGAGTTTTCGTACCCAGGTGGAGGAGTATAGCAAGAAGCCGGGGCAGGCGGTGTTGTTGACTGGGTTAATTGTGGGGGTGATTGATTTGGTGACGCTGCCGATTAATCCGGCGTTGGCGACGGTGACGGTATTGTGGGTGTTGAAGTTAGGCATTCACACATTTTGTGATTATACCGAACCGGAGAAGAAGGAATAGGGTGGAACAAGGACTACCCCGTAGGGTAAGCACAAGCAAGGTCAGCTCCTACAGGATTATCAAATTTAGGCTTGATTTAGGAGAGACTTATTCATCATCGGACAGTTTTGCAAATATCCGTTGCACATCATCTGGTATGCTGTCCAAAATCTCCGACACAGATGATAATAAACTTTCATTTTGAGTCACCTCATAAATGTGACTCAAAATATTAAGCACTTTTCTTGTATTGTGATGATCGTTAAACTCTGTAAAAATTTTCAAAGCCTGTTGTAGATGTTGTTGAGCCTGAGAATAATCCTCCTGAGACGCTGCCAACAATCCTAATGCTGCATACGTGCTTGATTGCTTGTAGCGGTCGTTGTATTCAACTTTAATAT
>NZ_JADEXP010000434.1 GCF_015207065.1 Leptolyngbya cf. ectocarpi LEGE 11479
GCCCATCCCAGAGCCTTATGACCAGCTGGATACTAACGAAAGCCCCATCGATCTTCCAGCTGAGATCAAAGCCACACTCGCCAGTCATTATCAGCAGGGCATGGCGGCCAATCGGTATCCAGATGGCGGCCATATCGCTCTAAAAAAATCAATTGCTGACTATGTGGCTGAATCAGTGGCCGGATCAGCCGCCAGATCTGCCACAGATGTAACAACGGATGTCACAGCAGCAAACATATCGGTGGGGAACGGCTCCGATGAGCTGATTCGTTCACTCCTGATTGCCACTGCCCTGGGCAACGGTGCCGTTTTAGTGGCTAGCCCCACCTTTTCGATGTATGGCATTTTGGCTCAAACCCTAGGTATTCCAGTGATTGATGTGGGCCGCCAACATAATTTCTGCATTAATTTGGACAAGGCCCAGGCAGCTGTGGAAGAGCACCCCATCCGAGTGGTATTTATGGTGCACCCCAACTCACCCACCGCCACTCCCCTAAATACGGACGAAATCACCTGGCTGCGAACGCTGCCTAGCGATGTGCTGGTGGTAATCGACGAGGCTTATTTTGAATTTAGTCAACATACCGTGGTGGCTGATAGCCTCAGTCGTAGCAACTGGGTGGTGTTGCGAACCTTTTCCAAAGCCTTTCGCCTAGCAGCTCATCGCGTCGGCTATGCCGTTGCCCAACCAGCCCTGATAGAAGCGCTCGAAAAAGTTCGGCTACCCTATAATTTACCTAGCTTTTCCCAGGCAGCCGCGTTAACAGCTCTGGCCCAGCGCTCGTCACTGTTAGCCGCAGTAGACACCACCGTCATAGAACGGCAGCATATGGAAACCTGGCTCAGGGAACAGCCCACCTTGATCACTTGGCCCAGCGCGGCTAATTTTATCTACTGCCGTTTGAGCGATAAGGGATTAGCTCAATTGGGGATGGATCAGGCCGAAGGACTACACCATGTTTTTAGCCAACTACGTCAGCGGGGCACTTTAGTTCGTTACACCGGAGGGGGGCTACGCATTAGCCTGGGAACCGCTGAAGAAAATCGGCGCACACGCACAAATTTGGAAACCCTTTTTGGATAATGGCTAACGTTCCAGGCCTAGACGGACCCGGCGTACCGTTTGAGGTAGCACCCCCACCATCAGGGCAAACGCTTCGTTGGGGACGTCATCGATGGTGCTCTTATCAAAATAAGTTTTGAACTGATCTAGAATCATCTGGGCCCGATCGGCTGAGCGCGGCTGATCGGTAAAGTTTTGAGTGAGACGGATCCACTGGAGGCGAATCTTGAGAGCTTTTTGATGATCTTCATGATCATTGGGCTCAATCAAGGAAAGATTGCCCAGAGGAATGATTTTGTGGCACCCCCGATCAAAATCGCCGCCCACAGCTGCGCCAGGGCCTGCAAATTCAGCGTAAAACTCTCGAAAAATAATTAGGCCGTTGCGACGACGGCTGTTGACGACTAGCAAATCGCCACGATTTATCTTTTTGAGCAAACTATCAACCGCTAGCGTTTCATTCACAGGCACATTAGAACTAGAACCGAGAGGCTGCTTGGCTCGCTCAGCCCACCACTTCACCGTACTATCCTCTAGGTGCATAGCGTCACCGGGGGCTGGCGTTGCTTGCACTGTAAACATATGAGGACGTTTCCGGTCAAATTGCTTGACCGAGGACGAGTATAGAGGAAAGGGTTTGGATTGAGCATCCATAATTTTAGAGCGTCTACCTAGGGCCGAGGTAATCCAGACTAATTACTCTTATTTGATACGAACACGATGACATTGGTGCACCAAATCACTAGAGTTTTATCCAGTCTTTGATTGTTACCAGTCCCTCCTCATACTCACTACATAAAAAATAATATTTATCAGGAGGATATGGATAATTTCACGGTACGTGGGGTGAGAAACGGTGTATCCAACAATACGTCACACTATTGGGCATACCTAAATGGGAGCAACAGACCGCTCTAATAGATTTTCTAGGGAATAACTAGCTGTCAAGAATTAAATATTTAATTAAATAACCTAGCAAATGTAAATGTTTAAAAACACAGTTGTTTCACCATCATTTGACGTCGACGCCATGGCGGTGAATGCCCACAAACTTGATAGCCCACTTTTCGATACAGGGCTACTGCGGCTGGGTTATCGGTGGATACATGGAGATAGAGCTGTCTAAATCCCCAGGTTTGACTGATGGATTCACAGGCTAGGAGCATCTGCTGAGCCAGTCCACTGCGGCGATGGTGCGGCTCTACCGCAACATTGGCAATGTAGGGACACCTTGGCTGTAGGGGTTGCCAAAAGTGCGATCGCAATGAAATTTCCACCGTCCCAACAATTACAGGTCCTGACGCGGCCTTATTCACGATTACCAGGCACACATACTGATGGATCGAGCTTCTCAGACGACGTTTGATATCCTCCTGAATCCCCAGACGCATCAGCGAATAGAACCAACGATTTAAGCGGTTCTCTGGATAGAAACTCGTCAGTAAAAGCTCGACTAGTTGCGATAAATCTTCGGGATAGGCAGACCGTAGCCAATAGCCTGGAGGCAGCATGGTAGCTCTATCCCAGTTAAGTCCGGACATGGTGAACAGCTAAGCAGCTTGGGAACTCTGGATAGGACCATTCAACCAGGTAATGCACAGATCCTAATCAACAGTGTTCTAAGTTTTTACCACTTGCTACCAATTATTACCGGGGCCATGGTCCAAGGGCGCACTACATTTTTACAGCCGGTTAACAAACCACAGGGTGCATGGTCAGCCAACTAAATAATCGACACTCCCATCATGGCAAACCCAAGATCCTGATCGTCGATGACGAACCTGATAATTTGGCTCTGCTCTATAGGACATTTTATCGAGAGTTTCAGGTACTGCAAGCCGAGAGCGGTCAAGCCGCCTTGGCACATTTAGTCCAGCATTCCGATACCGCTGTCATTATTTCAGACCAGCGGATGCCTCGGATGAATGGGACCGAACTATTGCGGCAAGTTGCCCAGGATTATCCCAACATTATCCGCATCATCTTGACTGGCTACACCGATGTGGAGAACCTCGTTGATGCTATCAATACCGGCCAAGTATTCAAATACATCACTAAACCTTGGGAGGCAAAGGAACTCAAGGGCGTAATTCAACAAGCCATAGACACCCACGCTATCCTCAAGTCTAGAACCCAAGAACTGGATCGAATCCTGGCGCAAGAAACCCTACTCAATACCATTACCCAGGCAATTCACAGCAGCCTAGAACCCAAACAGATCTTTTCAGCCATCACTCAAAAGCTGGGACAGGCCCTCGAGACCGATGGCTGCGCCATTTCCCTGTGGACCCCAGAGGATGACTATGTGGACTGCGTGGGTCTTTACGACGCCAGCCAGGATCGGCCCCTACCAAAATCACCCGTCAAAATCAGCGAGAATCCAATTCTGCAAGAATTGGTGGCCAGTCGCTCGCCAGTGATCTTTGATGACTTGACTCAATCGCACACACACACACCGCTCCATTTACCGTTCCATTCCCAGGCCACGGCGCTGCTAGTGGTGCCCTTGATTACTGATGGGCAGATTATCGGTAGCATTAGCCTACGCCAGAGCAAGCAGCCCAAACACTGGCACATGGAGGAAATTAACTTGGCCCAGGCCGTGGCCAATCAGGCGGCCATCGCTGTCCAGCAGGCCCGACTTTATCAAACTACCCGGCAACAGGCGGAGCAGCTGCTGGCTCTAGACAAGCAAAAAACTACCTTTTTTCAAAATATTTCCCACGAGTTTCGCACCCCCCTTACCCTCACGATCGGTCCGTTAGAATCAGCGGTGGAGCAGGGTAAGGGGCTATCTTTTGAGCAGTCAGTGATTGCCTTGCGCAGCTCACAACGGTTACTGCGGCTAGTGAATCAGCTGCTTGATCTCCAGCGCCTGGATGCTGGCAGTATGCAGGCCACGTTTTATCCCTGTGACTTTGCTCAGGTCGTCAGCAGTGTCACGACGGCTTTTCAGGCCTATTGCGATCGCAAGCACATTACCCTGTCCACTCAGATTCAGCCCTGTCCACCGGTCTATCTGGACCTCGAAAAATTTGACAAGGTCGTCTACAACATTCTGTCCAACGCCGTTAAGTTCACCCCGACCGGGGGCACGATTCAAATCACCCTTAACACCTTTGAACAACGCTGCTATCTGGAAATCGAAGACACCGGTATTGGCATCCGAAAAGAACAGCTACCTCATATTTTTGAACGCTTCCAACAAGCGGATGGATCCGCCAGTCGCACCCATGAAGGCACTGGCCTCGGATTAGCCCTAGTCAAAGAACTGGTGGAACTCCATGGCGGTGAGGTCAGGGTTTCGTCTACCTATGGCACTGGCACCCTATTTACCGTCGAACTGCCGCTGGGGGCAGATCATCTACCTGCAGAGCGCATCCACCAAACCAGCCGCAGGCTAGAGCAGAGTCGTGCCGCTGTAGAACTCGCCGATCTTCACCATCAAGTGGCTCCTGTCCCGTCATTGCTCTCGTCCAGAGACCAGAAAGAACAGATCGGTGTGCCGACATCAACAGCGATCGATGCTCCCATGTGCCCCTTACCCCATCCGTCTAATCGACATGACGGAGCTACTATTCTCGTCGTTGATGACAATCCCGATTTACGTCGCTACGTGGCCAGTATTTTGCAGCGTCGGGGCCATCGTATCAGTACCGCCCAGAACGGAGCCACCGGTCTCGAGGTGGCGCGCAATATTCAGCCTCAGCTCATCATTACTGACTTGATGATGCCCCAGGTTTCAGGCATAGAACTGATTCAACAAATCCGGCTCGATCCGCACCTCCAGGGCACACCGATTATTTTACTC
>NZ_JADEXP010000435.1 GCF_015207065.1 Leptolyngbya cf. ectocarpi LEGE 11479
GCACTATATCGTGGCACGGGAGTCGTTTCGGGGCATCCAGGGCAAGTTTTTGCAGTGGATGGGCTGCTATTCTATTCGCCGTGGGTTGGGGGACCGGGCAAGCATTGCCCAAACCCTAAGTTTATTAAAACAACCCCAGGCGCGGGTGGTGATCTTTCCAGAAGGTGGGTGCTCATACCAAAATGATACGGTGATGCCCTTTCGTTCCGGGGCAATTCAAATGCCGCTGCAGGTGATGGCCCAGTTGGCTAAAAAGGACCCGGATGCGGATATGTATGTGGTGCCGATATCGCTGAAGTACCGCTATACCCAGCCGATGGCCGCTGTGATTGAACAGACGCTCCGGGGACTAGAGCAGGAACTGGAGGTAGTGCCGTTGCAGCCTGAGGATTTCTATCAGCGGTTGCTTGCGATCGCAGCCCAAGTCATCACCCGCATCGAAACCGAATTTAGCTTGCCCAGCACCCCAGACCTGGACTGGAATCAGCGGATTCAGCGGCTGCGACACCATGTGATTGCCCAGTGTGAGCAGCAGTTGGGGCTATCCCCCAACGGTGCCCCGATTCGCGAGCGAGTCTACAAAATTCAGGCCCTGCTGGAATCTGAAGAACCCAGAACCATGGCAGAAGAAGACACCCTCTATCGCACCACCGTACGTCTGCTCAACTTTGATGCCATTTACGATGGCTATGTCGCCGCTAACCCCACCCCTGAGCGCTTTTTAGATACACTGATGCGGCTTGAGCGAGAAGTGTATCAGATTGAACATATTCAGCCCAAGGCCCACCGACAGGCCATTTTTCGAGTGGGGGAACCCATCAACCTTAAACACTACGTTACCGACTTTCGAGAGGATAAGATCGGCACCGTGAATCATCTCACCGAACAGCTACGTCATAACGTACAGAAGAATTTGGCCAATTAATCTGCGTACGGTGGTCGGCCCTGGGAAATCTTTTTATGATGATAGGGAACTGGGTTCATGCTGCAGTTCTCTGGCTCAAGCATGCCTCCATTACCTCTTTTCTCCATGGATGAACCATTTTTTGCCACTGCTGAGGTACCCGGATTATCGATAGCATCAGCCCTCTGGCAAAGCACCACCATGGGGATGTGTCATCTGCAGCAGAGCGACGACAATTTTTACATCGTTGCGCTTAATCCGACCCTGGCTCGCTGGGCATCCGTGTCAATGGCTCAGAGTATTCGTCGTCCTATTCACGAGATTTTTATCACCGAGGCACCCCAGCTTCAGCATTATCGGCAAACGTTGGCCACCAACAGACCGGTCACCTTTGAAACGACCGTACGCATTGATCTCAGCGATTATCAGTGGAGGGTGGAAGCCCTGCCGATGCCTCAAAAGCCTAGAGAACTACTGGTAATGGTGACGGATATTACGGCTTACAAACAAACAGAACAGCAGCTGACGGCATCGACACAAACGCTGCAGCAGGTGATCGATAATCTTCCCTTTGTCATTTTGTGGAAGGATAGAAATAGCGTATACCAGGGATATAACCGTCGCTTTCCTCCGATTACTGGCTTTGATAGCAGCGTAAATCTGATCGGCATGACGGATCATGATATGCCCTGGAAGCCGGAAGAAACGGCCTGGTATCTGGAGTGCGATCGCACCATTATGGGTACGGATACCCCACAGCTCAACATTATCGAACCCCAGCTCCAGGCCAACGGTCGAAGGGCCTGGTTGAGCACCAGCAAAATACCACTGCATGATGCCAACGGAGAGGTGAGTGGTATTCTGCTAGCGATTGAAGACGTAACTGAACGCAAACAGACTGAAGTTGCACTGAGTCAGAGTGAGGAACGTTTTCGTTCTTTATTTGAAGGGGTGTCGCTGATTAGCATGCAAGTTTATGACCGCCAGCGCCGGGTGATTGGCTGGAATCAGGCTAGTGCGGACCTCTATGGCTATACGCGCGAAGAGGCCATGGGCCAGCGGCTAGAAGATTTGATTATTCCCGAGGCTATGCGTGCGCCTGTGATTCAGATGATTGAAGATTGGATCCACCGCGATATTCCGATTCCCGCTGGTGAGCTGACCCTACGCCATAAAAATGGTGGACCAGTGGAGGTTTTTTCTAGCCATATGATGCTGACCAATGCCCAAGGTGAACCTGAGCTGTACTGCTTGGATTTGGACATTCGCGATCGCAAACAAGCAGAAACCACCCTGCAGCAAGCCCAGCTCAAAATGATACACGGCGAGAAAATGTCTAGCCTGGGCAAAATGGTGGCAGGCATTGCCCATGAAATCAATAATCCCATTAACTTTATCGATGGCAATCTGACCCATGCCGATGCCTATGTGCGAGATCTTTTAAAGCTGGTTAATCTGTACCAAAAACACTATCCCCAGCCGACGCCAGCGATCCAAAAAGCTCTCAAAAAATTAGACATCGCCTTTATTCAACAAGACTTTAGTAAGCTGATTACCTCAATGCAGTTTGGCACCGAGCGCATTCAGAGTATTGTCAGTTCGCTCCGCAATTTCTCTCGCATTCGGGAAACAGGGCTAAAAACGGTCAATCTCCATGAAGGTCTCGACAGTACGCTCGCGATTTTGCACCATCGGCTACAGACAACAGAGCCCCCCATTAAGGTGGTACAACACTACGGCAAGCTGCCCTCGGTGGTGTGCTATCCGGGGCAGCTAAATCAGGTGTTTATGCATATTTTGACCAATGCCATTGATGCTTTGGTGGAACATCAGGCGCTCAATGTCCCGTCTAATCTACCGACCATCGCAGTTGAGACCGCCTATCGCGATGATGAGCAGGTTGTTGTGACGATTCGCGACAATGGGCCAGGCATGCCAGAGGCGGTGCAAGCTCAAATTTTTGATCCATTTTTTACCACCAAACCGGTGGGACAAGGTACGGGTATGGGGCTGGCGATCAGCTATCAGATTATTACCCAGCAGCATCAGGGCCAGTTACTGGTGGACTCTGTGCTAGGCCAAGGAACTACGTTTGAGATTCGGGTGCCGAGCATCGGAACATTACCGACTAACCTCTAGGCCGTCTCCGCAAATATCGCCTAGATTGTCAGGGCAGGTGTCAGCATCAATGTCGATACCGCTCAGATCCAGAAGCTGCCATTCTTGCTCAGTGGCGGGGGTGAGAATAGTGCCGATGGGACTGACATCGGTAAATGGATTGTAAGCAACATTCAGCGATCGCAGGGCAGGCATCGTAGCAACGGTGGCAATGCTCTCGATTTGGTTATAGCTGACATCCAGACTAGTAAGCTGGGTTAGCGCCCTGAGAGCACTGATGTCGTCTAGCTGGGTATTGGCCACCTGTAATGTTTGCAGCTGACTGAGGGCGGTGATGGGAGCCAATTCCGTAATCACGTGGCCGCTGAGGTTTAAGGCGGTGAGATGGGGCGTTGCGATCGCAATTATCTGCATATCCACACCCATGGAAAAATCCACCATCAGCCCATGCTCTGGCAGGTAGGTGGTGTGCAATTGGGGACCCCGTAAATCTTTGACCGTTGACAGTCGCAGCTCAGCGATCTCGCAATCGCTGGTGGCCAGCGCCGACATCAGCGACTCCATCGTTTGCCATGCATAGGGACGACTATAGAGCAGAGAACTCCAGTCGCTACGCGTTCCTTGAAATGTATGGCACAGGTCTGCAAACGTAGGCTGGGGCGACTCTAACGCCATCACCGGGAGCGCAGCCGTTATAACAGGTACCGCCGCCGCCACACCAGCTAGCATAGGAACGATCTGAAGCAATGGGTTGGATTGGGACATAAGTTGGGACATAACTAATATCACCCCGTTTGTGACTAAACCTTGTCCATCAGCATTGCAGCATTAAACCATCCCAAGCGTCTGCCTTCGTTAATAACCATTTATATTTGCTAGATTTGGCGGACGAAACCAATATTCACTCAGCCAGGTTGCCAATCTTCATACTTTTTGGCATCCCCGGTCCGAATTTTACCTAAGTGCTTCTGTGGCAAGTAGTACAGCCTCAGGATTTGGATCTTCTCTAGCCATGCTTTACTGTGACACTCACCTCAGAAATCAGCTGATCGTCTCAAACTTAAAAATCAATAGCTTTGAAATCAGAGATGCCATTGGTTTTGATAACGACTGGTTAACAGGATTACGCCTGTTCTATGAGTGTTGTTCTCGAACAGATTATAAAAGACTGCCCCAGCTGCTTGAGCAGGCCGAGAAACATAATCAGCTGGTGGCCGCCATCGAACCAGATATTCAAAACGCGGCAAATTTAGCTCTCTCAAAAAGTTCGATTGTAGAACTCAATGATGTAATTACAACATTCTCTCAGACCAAGAGAAAAATATTAGATGCGATCGCAACGTACAATATCCTCCGCGACGACCCCCAACATAACAGTATCGAAAATCACATGGGTGTTGCCCCAGCTGCTCTGATAGATGAGCCCCCCAGCCAGGGGTATCGTCACCTAATTCAAAAGTCATTGCAGCTAGCGATACATCTGTAAAGCCAGCCATTGACCTCCCCGGCATAACTTCATCTAAAAAACATAATATATGCGGCCCTGCTAACAGAGGGATTCATCTCCTAAATCAGTCACGGATAAAGCCGCCCACGCCAACATACAACCATCAGCGCACCATGACAGAAACTGTTGGTATCATAGGAGAGAAATAATCGCATCCTCTAAGATCCGGTCGCAAGATTGTCCTACAGAATACTAGCAATATTGATTATCTTGCTATGAGATTAATAGGGGTTGCCAACAGTTCGATAACTAGGAATTTTAATACGACGATATAAAAAGGCCCGATAAATTCTTCAGCAAATTCCGTATTCATTGCTTCATGATGTGC
>NZ_JADEXP010000008.1 GCF_015207065.1 Leptolyngbya cf. ectocarpi LEGE 11479
GGCCGAGTCTGGTTCCCTAACGCTCGTATTCTGATCGACCAGCGAGACGACACAAAACTCTATCTAGCCTTAAATAAAGGCGGAGCCTTTAAGTTTTTTCGCCATAACAAACTGGTGCTCTCAGATACCCAATTTTCGCTACAGGTGCGGGTAGGCAGCAACGTAAAAAATGCCGTGGGTCATCTGGTCGGCGATTACCAATACGACATCCAGGATGACCAAATCACCATCGAAGGTCCTTTAGGCTGGGCCAAGCAAAAACAGATGACCCCACTGAATCTTATGATTCTGCGAGTAGTGATGCTCACCGTTGGCCGATTCTTTCCCAATCTGATCCGTAAGCTGTTGCAAAAGATGCTGATTACGGGCAAAAATGATGCCCCTTTCCGGTTTCAGCGCACATTTCACTGGCAGGATGGTCATTGGACCCTTAACGATCAGCTGATTGCCACCGATGGCTGGAGCAAGGTTCTGACCGCAGGCATTGGCAGTGACCAAACGTCGATTTATGTGGTGATGAGTCGTACATTTCAAGCAGGTCAGCTGCAGCCCTGGAAGGATTTAACCAGTGAAATAAATGCTCTCTCTTCTAACCAGCCTCTGGAGGTAGAACGACAGTTATAGATAATCTTTTTTGGACAC
This sequence comes from Leptolyngbya cf. ectocarpi LEGE 11479, assembly GCF_015207065.1. Taxonomy (GTDB): domain Bacteria; phylum Cyanobacteriota; class Cyanobacteriia; order Phormidesmidales; family Phormidesmidaceae; genus Leptothoe; species Leptothoe ectocarpi. The sequence continues at coordinate 643 of NZ_JADEXP010000008.1, forward strand.
TGCTCTTTCTGGTGGGCGGTGCCCGCCCTGCACAGGCGTTCCATGGAACACCTCTTCATATCTCTACCAAGATTTTATATGAAACGCTTTATATCTATCTTCGTTAGCACTCTAATTTTAGTCATCTTGTACAACAAGATTGACTTTCCGGAGCTGATTAAGGTCTTTCGAGAATGCGACCCTTTCTGGATGGTCATTAGTCTAGGCATGGTCATACCGATTACATTCTTTACGGGTTGGCGGCTAAAGCAGCTGATTCCGGTACAGGCAAAACTAAGTATCTGGGAAACCAACAAACTAATTTTGGCCGCCAGTGTTCTCAATATGGTGCTGCCCTCCAAAATGGGCGACATTGCCAAGTCGTATTTTATGAAAGAGCGGGGCAATCTTAGCGGCACGCTTTCCCTTTCCATCGTGATTTTTGAAAAAGCCTGCGACATGCTGTCACTGCTGCTGTGGTGTGCCTTTGGCCTGCTGCTATATCCACAAAAAGACGCCTTCTTTTGGACCATGACCGCCGGTATTCTCGGCGGTTTAGTTTTTGGCCTCTTAATGCTGGGTTCTAAAGACTTTGCCCGACTTGGATTTACCACCATGCGTCGCATTGCTCCTGGCAAAATTGGCAAAAAGCTTGCCTCGTTTCAAGAGTCCTGGGATGAAATGCACGATTACTTTTGGGGTAATCCAGCCCAGCTGACGCGTATTGCTGGCATGTCAATTTTTGTTTGGTTTTTACACCTGCTACAAATCTGGCTATTTATTTTGGCCCTAAACGCCTGGGCACCTCCGGTCATTAGCTTTGCTTTGGCTCCCTTGGCCATTCTAGCCGGTCTTCTACCCTTAACCTTTGCCGGAGTAGGTACCCGAGATGCGGCCCTGGTTGCTCTCTATGCCCCCTACTTTAGCGCTGCCACCGGAGCTGCGTTAGGCGTACTCTGCACCTCTCGTTATTTTTTACCCGCCATCGGTGGTCTCCCCTTTCTCAATCAGTACCTCAGCACTGTCAAACGATTCAAAAAAGCTTAAGCAATTTTCAGCCGTTTAAGAATGCTGGATACTACAGTCCGTTGCCTATGAGAGTGAATGCAGCCCAGTTTCTGGGATCGGAATGTTGCTTCACTGTCACCAGTATGACCTTTTGAATCATGACCGAGCCCCATGAGCAAGTCTTAGAAATTCTTGAACAGGACTGGATCAAACGTCCCTTAAGCTCACTAGAAAAGTTTGTCTTTGCTCAATCCTGGCAAGGACGTAACTACGAGGAAATTGCCACACTCTCAGGCTATAGCCTCGATTATATGAAGCAGATTGGCTCGCTTTTGTGGGTTGATTTATCTCGAGCCGTGGGTAAATCAATCACCAAAAAGAATCTTAGGTTAGTGCTAGAACCTCTGATATCAGATGGCTTTGAAAGTGATAGCTTGTCATTTAGCTCGCTGCCTAGCTCTTTATTGACAGCCTCGAATCCTACGGCCAACCCAGACTCTCTTCGTCGTTTTCCGTCTGGTCCACTGCCCTTAGACTCCCCCCTATATATTGAGCGTTCTCCGATAGAACAGATTACCTATGATGAGTTGCTTCGGGATGGATGTTTGTTGCGGATTAAAGCCCCGCGTAGAATGGGAAAAAGTTCGTTACTCAAACGCTTAACGTGGCAAGCCCAACAGCATGACTACCATGTTGTCACCCTAGATTGTCAAGAAGCCAATGAAGAGTTATTAGCCAGTACTGAGATCTTTTTACAGTGGTTTTGTCGATATATCACCCAGGCCTTACGCCTAGACGATCAGCTTGAAGCCGTCTGGATTCCTGACATGGGGAGCAAGGTCAATTGCAAAAATTATATAGAAACTTGCATCTTAGGGGTTCTACAAACGCCACTGTTGCTGAGCATGAATGAACTCAATCGGCTCTTCGAATTTCCTCAGCTGGCTCGAGATTTTCTATCCATGCTGCGATTTTGGCACGAGCAGTCAAAAGATAATCCCCTCTGGCAAAAGCTGCGTTTGGTGCTGGTCTATTCTACCGATGTCTATGCGCCCTTACAGCTAAAAAAATCGCCATTAAATGTAGGCACACCGATACGACTCCCCCCGTTTACATTCGACCAAATTCGGACATTGTCCCATCGATATGGCTTAGCTTGGCCAGACGATCAGCTCTCAGAGCTTCAGTCTTTACATCAGATGGTGGATGGGCATCCCTATTTGGCAAGTTTGGCCTTTTATTATTTGCAGCGAGGTGAGATTTCTTTGCGGAAGCTGCTGAACACGGCCCCCACATCTGAGGGTATCTATCGTAGTCACCTACAGGAGCAGTTGATTACGCTAACAGAAGATCCTGCATTGGCGGATATGTTCAAAACTGTTGTTGAGTCAGAAACTGGGGTTGTGTTGGATGCGATCGCAACCCATAAACTAGAAGGCATGGGACTAGTTCACCTTAAGCAGGGTAAAGCTCAGCCCATTTGCGATCTCTATCGCCTCTATTTCCAGGAACAGCTGCGAAATTTGCAGTAATCTGTACGCATATGGGGCAGACTATTCTTCGCTGACGGGTTCACTACTGGCAGGTTGCACCTCTTCCTTGGTCACCTCTTGTACCTGACTCACCTCAAAAATCAACGTAAAGTCTCGTTTCATGCGCCGACTTACATAGGCTTCTAACAAAGCAACCTGTTTTGGCGTCACAGGCTCCACGCTGTATACCGTCAACCGCACCTCCGGTGGGCTGGCGAGCCAGTTAATATTACTGTCGATCAGCTCTAAGCGGGCAAAGGTTACCGTACCGTTGACCAGGGCATCACGGACACTGTCTTCAGCGCGATTTTGCCGCACCAGCTCGACTAAACTTATGGCCAGCGGTACCACCAACGCCGCCGTAATCATCAGTACAAAACGTAGGGACTTACGAGCTTTTTGAAATGGAGCATAGCCGGTTAGCCAAAAGGCCAACATACAGGACAGGGTAATGCCAATCAGATTGGTCACATACAGCAGGGTGGCTCCCCAGCTGAGGGCCATTTTGCCCTGGGCCATACCCAAGCCAATGACACAGACCGGTGGCATTAAGGCCACTGCGATCGCAGTGCCCGACAATGTATTGGATATCTTAGGCTGGACCTTAGCAAATCCGCTGATCCCGCCCGCCGTAATCGCAATCCCTAGATCCAACAGCGTTGGTTCCGAACGCGCCCACACTTCTGTGCCATATTCCGATAGGCCCAGCATCAGCCCCAGGGAAATCGACAGTGCGATCGCAATGGCCGTCCCCACACAGAGTGCCTTGGCCCCCTCTTTAATTAAGGCAATATCCCCTTCCAAAAAACCAAAGGCCATACCGCGAATCGGTAACATCAGCGGCGCGACCAGCATCGCTCCAATAATGACCGCCGCGCTGTTGGACAACAGACCCAGGGTGGCAATGATACAAGCACCAATGGTCATGACCACATAGTCACGATTGAGTTCCGAATCATCCATCAGGCTATCGCGCATGTGTTTCAGCGCCATGGGCGATACCCGCCGCCCCCCAAAGTAGCGGTTTGTTAGCGTTTGCAGCTCGTCTCGTACCATGGTTCGCCGTACCCGCACAATCGTGTTCAGACTATAGCAAGTTCCTTCAATCTCCATCTCGCCGATTACGTACTTTGGCAACCTTTAACAAGTGCAATCACCAAGCCTGGCTAAAAATCTGCTATCCAGCGTAGGAAAATACGCCATTAAAATTATTTGTTCCTGAAGATGCATGTGAGATCAGAACTAGACCGGTAACCTGTTCAATAGGATGTGGGTCTATTGGCTCCCATCCCTAATGGTATTCACGTAGGAAGTTTTTATGGGTTTTCTAAAACGTATTTTCAAGCAAGATAAGCCTGCCGGAGCCAGCACCAAGGCTGGACGTCGCCCTGGTGCTAAAAAGTCAGCGCCTAAAGCTGCTGCTGCACCCACCGCCGCTGCACCCGCTAATGCACCTGCAGCAGAAGACGATATCCCTCTGTGTAAAATTGGTCTCACGGGTGAATTCGACGAAAGTGGCTTAGCCAAGCGCGTCACCCTGGCCTTTGACGAAGATTCTCAGCTAGACGATGTGGAAACCCTTTGGGTAGCTCAGCTCAGCAGCAAGGTTGTGCTCAAGGGTAAAGTCCCCAGCCAAGCCATTCTTGATAAAATGGTCGCCGTTGCTAACGATGTTGAAGGTGCCACAGCTGTGGATACTAGCCAAGTAGAGATCGGCTAACCCACCCAGGATTGGCAACCCCAATAGAAAAGGGTGATGGCACTTCAACCATCACCCTTTCTTCTGATATCTTTTAGCTCAACAGGTTAGTGGGCACCGGACTCTTTGCTAAATAACACCAGCACCGTTCTAACGATCAGCTGAATGTCATAGAAAAAGCTCCAGTTTTCCTGATAGCGCAGATCCAGTTTAATCACATCCTCAAACTTGGTGATGCTCGAACGACCATTCACCTGCCACTCACCGGTCATCCCGGGCTTGACGTTGAGACGCTGCCACTGTCCCACTTCATACTGATCAATTTCATCTGGTGTCGGCGGACGGGTCCCCACCAAACTCATGTCTCCCTTGAGCACATTCCAAAACTGGGGAAACTCATCCAAACTGGTTTTACGCAAAAATGCACCAATTTTAGTAATGCGGGGGTCGTTTTCGTTTTTAAATAAAGGCCCTTCTACCTGATTAACCACCTCATTCTTACGAGCTTCGGCATCGGTCACCATCGAGCGAAACTTCCAGATCTTAAAGCGCTTACCTAACCAAGAACAGCGCGTCTGGGCAAAGAAGACGGGACCACCATCATCAAATTTAATGATGGTAGCAACCGGAATATAAACTAAGAACGTTAATAATAGTCCGACTAAAGCCCCGGCTATATCCAAAGCACGCTTTGCCTTGGAGTTCACTGATGGGTGAGTTTCAGGTAAAACTTGATTCTCTTCATCTGACTCTTCAGGAGCTGCTAGGGTAATGTCAAAGACCTTATCCAGCTCGGTCAAAGACAGGACCATCATGACCTGGGGGGGCACATTGATCAGCCGCAACCTGGAGCCATTAGTCGTGCTCAAGCGATGGCAGATAACCAGGGCACCGATACCGCTACTGTCAATAAAACGAGTTGCCGAAAAATCTAGTACCAGCTCAGACAAATTAGGCTGGTCAGCAAACAGTGTCTGACATTGCTTTTTAAATGCCGTTGCTTCAACCACTGCCACACTGACAGGTAGCTGAATAGTTTGAAACTCCGATTGGACTAGGGCTGACGCAGGAGAAGACGTCTTAATACTATCGACCATAAATCTAATAGCAATATTTACAACAGACTGTCAGAATCATCGGCAACCTTTAGATTGCCCAGAAGTTCTACCAGACGGGTTATCTATAAAGTTTGTTCACCTTGTCTAGCTTAACGAGTAAACCCTGAGTAAGCATAAACGCAATTCGGTGTTTACTCGGTAGCCACCCTCTGCTGTATCCAATTTTAAGCAACAACAACAAAACCAGACTCAGGAAAAGGATGTGTCTACAGAATCAATACAAACTACCCATGGGTTCGGTAGCTGTCTTCATATTTTGGGTCACTTTTGCATCATTATACGGGAGGTGTCATCACTTAGAACATCCCCATAGGCTGAGGATATATGTAGATACAGGGATTACTTTGCATATTCCTGACTACATGTCCCTAGATCCCCCATGATGATAGTTGTAAAACAGGTATTCTTGATGCTAGATAGAGAGGTATTGTCGTTCTTTGAACCGATGATCCCTCTACATCTAGCGTTCAACCTGGAGTATATCCATGGGTACCCGAAAGCAGCCCTCCCTGCTCAGCGATGCCGTCCAGCAGTCTGTCAGCCGGTCTCGATTTCAAAATTTGCAGCCCCAAATAGACCTCAGCCAGCACGAGATCACAGCGTGGAAATGTAAAGTTGCTACATTCCAGACGTCCGTAAAAACGGCACCCGTGATGGAGCAAGCGTGTCTGTTTGAGCCCGTCAATGATTCCACAGAGACGATTGATCCGTTTGCGTTACCACAGCAAAATACGGAGTTTTGGCGCTGGCAGTTTAGCGATGTGGGGGTGGCAGCCCTTTATTTTGTGATTGATTATCAAAGTGAGTTGTTGCTATATGTCGGTGAGACCGTCAAGTCTAATCAACGGTGGAAGGGGGAACATGACTGTAAGCGCTACTTAATGAACTACCGTCAGGCCCATTACCATCACGGTCTAGATAGCCAGCTGGGGATTGCCTTTTGGCGTCACGCACCGGCTGAACGTCGCCCCCGTCAAAAAGTAGAGTCAGCTCTGATCTATAAGTGGCGTTCGCCGTTTAATAAGGAAAATTGGAAATTTTGGGGCACCCCGTTTATTGGGGCGGGTGGCTAAACTATCCCGGCGTCAAACACTCGCCCAATCACATCCTCAATCGGGGGATCGGTTACGGTTAGGTCCAGCACTGGCAGCTGAGCTAACACCTGGGATACGGTTTTAGTGAGGTCTTCCCGCCGGACAAGAAATACAACTTTACAGCCCTCCATGGTCTGGATTTCGCCGTAGCTGCCCAGGGTTTCCATCGGTATATCTTGAGCGAGTTCGGCTGTGACTTCACGATAGGGGGCAAATTGCTCCACTAGACTGGTCAACGCGCCGTCATAAATCAGCTGTCCTTGGTAGATGAGTAGGACGCGATCGCAAAGCGCTTTAATATCCGCCATATAGTGACTGGTGAGCACAATCGTGGCCTGATAGCGCTGATTATAATCCTGCAAAAATTGTCGGACAGCCATCTGAGCATTAACATCTAACCCCAGGGTGGGCTCATCTAGAAATAGCACCTGAGGTCGATGCAGCAGGGCCGCCAACATTTCGGCCTTCATCCGCTCCCCCAGAGACAGCTTACGCACTGGCTGGGTAAGCTTATCGGTTAGATCCAGCATGTCAGCCAGCTCCTGGATCCGATGACGCAGCTCCTGGTTAGAAAGCTCATAGATGGCTCCATTGATCCGTAGAGAGTCCAGGGTGGGCAAATCCCAAATCAGCTGCTGTTTTTGCCCCATTACTAAGGTAATTTGCTCTAAAAATGGACGCTGTCGCTGAAACGGCGTATGGCCCGCTACACTGACCTGACCCGCAGACGGATAAATTAACCCGGTCAGCATCTTTAGAGTAGTGGTCTTGCCCGCCCCATTAGGGCCTAAGAATCCGACCACTTCCCCTGGCTCTATGGTAAACGACACGTCATTAACGGCTTTTACCTGGCGGTACTGACGCCGGAAAAAGTGGCGCAATGTTCCCACCACCCCAGGCTGCTTAACAGCAACGGGATACACCTTGGTCAGATTTTGAACATCTATAGCAAGCATCGGTATTGCGATAGTTAGCCAGTCCTTTGCTCTACACTATGGGCCATGTCAGCCTTCAGCCTCAGTTTAACCCTTTGTCATATATTGCTAAAATTCGGTCTAAAATTTTCCTGATCCCGTTAACAATACTCGTCTATTGAGTGAGGGAGACTTTTAAATTGACACTGAATTGACGCTAATGACTATATATCTTTAGTAACAATTTACGTGTTGTTGAGTAAACCGCAAAACCTTGGTTAACTGGTTCCCAGGCTCGAATTGAGTGATACATTAAATGACATCCAACAACAATTTGCCGTTACTGATTTAGGAGATGGACCAATCTGGTAATGATGCAATTTATCAGCACTCTTCAGATGAAATCATCTCGGGGATCAGCAACGCCAACAATTTTAAACGGAGCGGTTGTTAGCTTATCGTTTGCTAGGCCACGCTCAGTCAGTCACACTCCTGCCACGGCTTCAGGACAACAATTGTGTACAAAAAAAACCTGTCAACTCAAGACGAACTAGCTATTCGCAGCATTGTTGAGCGTCAGCTTCAGGCATTCCAGGCGAATGATGCAACCACCGCATTCTCCCTAGCCTGCCCGGAGCTACAGCGCCAGCTGCGCCAGCCCCGAACATTTATGGAGATGATTCGTACAAATTATCAGCCGGTCTATAATCCCCGCGCTGTCATCTTTGAGGGGATTGTTCATATCCAGCAGCGGCCCACGTTGCAAATGATGCTGATGACCCAAGCGGGTAATTTGGTGCGGGCTTTATATATGATGCAGCAACAGGCTGATTTTAGCTGGCGAATCGCAGGCTGTCAGCTCCTGCCAGTGAGTATTGAACATCGTCACCGTCGTTAGAGTGCAAAATCATATTCCATCTTCAGCTTGTCTTTCATAGCAGCAACTTGTCCCATGCCTTTGTGCTTTAAACTTTGACCCTGGGCATAAACTGAGCCTGCTGCAGTAGCTGATAAAGATCAACCTCTGTTTCTAGTAAACAAGCATGGCCGCTGTGGTTGAGGGTCAGCGTTTGAGCATGGGGCAGGAGCGCCGCTATTTTTTGAACTTCAGCAACAGACGGGAGTAGGCGATCGGCCCCTGACGCCACTAACAAAGTAGGCGTTTTAAACTGTTTTAAGACAACTTTATTGAGCTGAAAGTCCTGTAGCAGCGACAGCCGCCAAGCAGCGGATTCCGGTGTGATCCGTTGCATAGCATGGAGTAAGGCCTGTCGATTTTCCTGGGATACTCGCTCAGGTACAATCAAAAACAACAGCAATCCTAGAGCGCCTAACCGGTAAGTGTTGCCTGGCAGCCACTGCACCAAAAACGCACCCAAAGGACTCCAAATTTGACGATTAAATGCAGAAGCCGGATTGATCAAAATCAGTCCGCTAAACAGATTAGGGCGATGGCTAATGGTCTTTAAGGCCAGACAAGCCCCAAAAGATTCACCACACAGATATATGGGCCGGTCGGGCCGAGATTTCTTCTCAATGGTAACCAGCTCAGTCAATTGAGCGACCAGATCAACCCAGGCTGTCTGATCATTCTCTGGAATGATCAAACAGCGGATATCAAACACAGTCTTTAAACCTGCTGCTTGCTGCCGTAGGGAGAGATCGCTACCGTCCATACCCGGTAAAAACACTAGCAGAGGCAGCTCCTGCCGTACCTCTGATACAGCTAACAGACAAATATGTTCGATTAGCATGGTGCGACTAACAGAAGCCCTCCCCTAACAGGTTGGCGACTTCACCATAGCAGGTCTGAGTTAGCTCCCTGGCCACACGACCGGCCTGTTTGCCATGGTACTGCTCACGATGGGCAGCGGTGATCCGAATCGGGTGACCAATGGATAGGGTGACCCGCTGGTAGTTAACAACAGGATGCCAGCCTGGCTGATCAAACAAAGGCTCTGACGGGTCAAATAGACTCAGGAGCTTTAACGGAGCAACAGGACCCACGATTTCTTCTACCGATGAAATTGCCACCGGTAGAATGGCCAAATTTTGCACCGGGGCACGCAGGGCTAAATGGGCAAAGCCACGATGAAATTTTCCCATCTCCCTGGGGGGTGTAGTCTGCACCATCGGCTGCGCCCCTTCCGGAAAAATGCCGATAGGACGGCGCTGTTTTAACGACCGAATGGCTGTTTGAAAAAAAGTTTGATGTCGCTGACCTGGAGCATCCAGGGGAAAACAACCCATGGCAGCAATCACCTCTTTGAGTACAGGCACCTGGCTCATATAGTGGTGGCAGGCAAACCGCACCGAGCGGTCCACAGCTGTCATCACCAGCGGCGCATCTAAAAAACTACGGTGGTTGCTAATCACCACGAGGGAACCGCCATGGGGTACGCGCTCTTGATGACGGACAACGACTTGGGTACCCAGCGTTTTGAGGATGCTGTGGGAAATGTGAAGGGACGGGTCGAAAAGCATGAATACCAATGGGTTTAATAAGTACTAAAATTCATCGCCAGCAAGTCTGGCGATGAATGTACCCAATAGAAATCTATAGCAATTATAAAGAAATGTAAACTGTAGTCCCCTCTTCCCCATTAATAAGGCTGTGGATAGATGACACCCGAGCAACCAGTCTCTACTGTCGGGGGATAGGCAGAACTACAGAGACTATGGAGCTACTTTTTTCCCTCATTGCTGGGCTGATTATTGCCATTGCCTTTCAGCTGGTCCTAGCAAATTTTGGGATTGCCCTGGGGCTAACGGTGCTTGATCTATCGCCTCGAGAGAAGCAGTCGTCGGCCTCTGCCAATGCCAATATTGCGCTACCGATCACCCATTTACTGGGGTTTGGCGTTGCCCTCAGCCTATCCACGGTGCTATTTGCTGCTGGGCTACTGACCACGGAGTTTAGCGAGATTGCCGAGCCTCGCCGTGGGATTATCTTTGGGATTGTTCTGTGGGCCACCTACTGGCTGTTATTTGTCTGGCTAAGTTCTACAACGCTATCCAGCATTGCTGATTCCCTGCTGGGTACGGCCCTATCTGGCGGACGGCGATTAATTACCGCTATCCAACAGGCTGTTGGTGCTAAAGAGCAAACGTCAGACGAGCGGGCAATATTGGAGGAGTTAGCTGAAGAGGTGGCAGAACTCGCCAAAGAACAACAACAGCTGCCCCAACGGCTGGCCACTGAGAGAGCAGCTTGGCTGGCTGAGATCGCTCAGCTGAGCGATGATGTAGCCGATCAAAATCACCAATCCTCCCATGCACCTGTTATAGAAAATGCCGTTATCGAAGATGCTGTAGTCGCCCCTAGCGCTTCATCTAGCCTGCTGTCTCGCTTAGATTTGCCCAGTAGGCGACAACTGCTCGAACGGATAGCTGACAGTCTAGATTTACCGAGTAGACAACAGCTGCTTGAGCGAGCGACTGACAGCTTAGATTTACCCAGCGCTCAGCAGCTACTGCAGCAGGCAGCTGACCATGTTGATATATCTAATGTTGACCTGTCTGATCTATCCAATATTGATATCCAAGCTCTATGGCACCAGCTGCGGTCAGACGATTCAGTAGACAATACAGAAAATATCATTCAGCTGGATGTGGCGGACTATCTGAGTCAGACGCCTGCCTGGATGCTGCAGTCAGATAGCCTCAAAGAGACTTTTACGACCGTATTTATGACCCAGAGGCGGCCCCTGAACAGCTCAAGGTACAGCTAGCGGCGATTGAGCGCAGTCATTTTGTTGACTGGCTTCAGGCACGCGGAGATTTGGCTGCCGACCAAGTTGCCACCGTGGTTGAACAGCTCAGCCAGGTCAAAGATTCAGTCATGGACAGGGTCTCCTCTGCTGTCCAATCTGCTCGGGCCACCCACCAGACAGCTACTCCAGAAGCCCTAAAGCATGTCCAGAACAAGTTAATTGCCTACTGTCGCTATACCAATTTAGATGTACTCACCCCCGACAGTTTGGTGGAGAAGGTCCAGACTCAGCTAGATGAGAATTCCCTAGAATATAGTGCGATCGCACACCTCGACCTGGAAGCAATTAAACAGGTACTCGATCGACGGCAGGGGCTGAAGCCTGCTCAGCAACGGGCACTTTTAGATGTTTTCCAGTCGCTGTCTGCATCGCCACAGCCCGCCCTGCAAGCACCTCGACGCTGGGCCATACGCTCAGGGCAATCCGCTCAGCATCTAACTGAAACACTGGCTACTCAGGTTGCTTACTATCTAAAGCACCAGGATAAGTCCGCTTTTTCACCGACTCAAATGGCCCGTGACCTGACGCAGTTGACCCAAGCCACCGTCGGTTCATTCCCCAAAAAACTGCCGCAGCTGGAATCGCTGTTTGATAAAACCGTCTGGCAACGGGAGCTGGAAAAACGCCGCGACCTGACCACCGACGAAATTCAGCATATCTTGTCTGAAGCTGAGGCTGCCTGGCAGCATTCTCTCCAGCAGGTGAATAGCTGGGCTGAGTCAGCCTGGGCAGACCTGCAGGAGACTTTAGATGCAAAAAGCGATGAACTGCTAGAGACTGCCAGTCAGCAGGTTACAGAGAAACTTGCTAGCGCTCAGCAGGCCCTAGAAAATCAGGTGGATGCGGTAAAAACAGATTTACAAATCCAAGCGGAGGTAGCCCGAGGTCAGGTTGCGATCGCAGCCTGGTGGCTATTGATCAGTCTGCTGTTATCGGGGGCTAGCGCTGGCGCTTCAGGGTGGCTAGCCGTCATGTATTAGTACTCGGTCAACCTACTCACTAGGCAACAAAAGCAGCGGGGAGAGTTGCATCTTTGATCTCAGGAATCAGCTGAGACTGCTGGAGAATCTTAAACAGGCTAATATCTCTTTCTAACAAACAAGCATGACCGCTGCCGTCCAGTGTTATCGTCTGGGTGCGCTGCAGTTCTACTGCCAGACGTTTTACTTCAGCGGTTGAAGGCAGTAGCCGGTCGGCGGTGGCAGCCACTAGCAGCGTCGGAGATTTAAACCGTCTGAGCTTGGCTTGATTGAGGCGAAAGTCGCGCAGCAGCGACATCCGCCAGGCCACCGTTTCGGGTGTGAGCCGTTGCATAGCACCGCGTAAAGCCTGACGGTTATGTTTGGCGACCCGGTGGGAGGCGACTAAAAAGGGGGTTAGCCCCAAAGCTCCTACTCGGTAAGTTTTTCCAGGCATACGACGAACGACGGCAGCCCCCAGGGAGCGCCACAGTCGTCGATTAAACGAGGAGGCAGGATTGATTAAAGTTAACTGATCAAACAGATCGGGGCGATGGCTAACAGTTTCTAGCGCCAGACAGGCCCCAAACGACTCGCCACACAGATAGATAGGCCGATCTGGCTGGGACATTTTCTCAGGTTCTAGTAGTTCCACTAAGCGATTGACTAACCCTTCCCAATCATCAACGCTGTCGTCTGGAATCGAAAAATAGCGGACGTCAAATACTGTTGCTAGAGCTTCAAAGTGATTACGTAGAGACACATCACTGCCGTCTAAACCGGGCAAAAATACAAAGAGGGGAAGCTGGTTGCTCACCTGAGACATCACGACAAGCTTGGCTCTGCTCTGGGTCAGCATGATGATTGAGAAAATTTGTACAGGAAAACAGCGTTAATCAGCGCTTATAGTAAGCGATCTTATGAACAAACTTATCTATCCGCAGGAAGAAATATCATGCTTTTTCTTGTCTTTTCTAGGCCATAGGGCCACTGTATTCACACATCTAAGAGATTGGAATGGAAAATAGCGCCACATACTGCATTGACCCTCTCCCTAAATCCCTCTCCCAAACCAGCAGAATTAGCCTATAGACAGACGACTTAGTCAGAAAGAATCGTTCATGATGTCTCTAGATATTTTTTACAGGAACCCAGTTTGGATATTCTAGAACGTCTAACGGATGTCATTGCTCAGTCTGGCTACTGGGGTATTGCCCTGCTAATGCTGCTAGAAAATGTGATTCCCCCCATTCCATCGGAGGTGATTATGCCTCTGGCTGGCTTCTCGGTAGCCCGTGGTGAGATGAGTATGGCGGGTGCGATCGCAGCTGGCACCGTCGGCACTGTTTTAGGAGCACTCGTCTGGTTTTACATCGGTCGGTTACTAGGACCACGGCGCATTCAACGGCTGGCACAGCGCTATGGCAAATGGCTGGGAATATCTGGCAAAGACGTCATGGCCGTCCAGAAATGGTTTGGTCAAAGGGGTGGCTACTGGAGCATTGCCCTAGGACGCTTGCTGCCTAGCATTCGCACCTATATTTCTGTTCCCGCAGGCATTGCTAAAATGTCGCTGGTTCCTTTTGTATTTTTCTCCACCCTGGGTTCTGTTATTTGGGTTACACTCCTAACCAGTGCAGGCTATTACCTGGGTGACAATTATGAACAGATTGGTGTTATCTTAGGTTCCGCTAGCAAAATTATTTCTATTTTATTAGTAACGTCACTAGTCGGCTGGCTGGTCTATCGCTGGTATCAGCAACGCACCTCAGCCACTTCGTAAACGATTGAGAATCAGCAGCGCCTCAAGTTTTTTACACTGATGGCTCAAATTTCATACCTTAGACCCATGCAAATAAATGCATAAAGTATGAGACTGCAGTTGAGACCGACGGCTTATTGGTTAAAGCTGTCGAGATTTGACTGCAGAAATCAAGAATAAGATAACTATGAATAAAGTACTGGCGATTATTTTAGGGGGCGGCGCAGGTACCCGCCTTTACCCACTTACCAAAATGCGCGCCAAGCCAGCTGTACCCTTGGCAGGTAAGCATCGCCTTATTGATATTCCTATTAGTAACTGCATCAACTCAGGCATCTTAAAGATTTATGTTTTAACCCAGTTTAACTCGGCGTCACTCAACCAGCATGTAGCCCGCTCCTATCGATTTGCAGGCTTCCAACCCGGCTTTGTGGATGTGCTAGCGGCCCAACAGACCCCTGATAACCACGAGTGGTTCCAGGGAACTGCAGACGCTGTGCGGCAGTATATACAGGCGTTTAAGGAGATGGACGTTGACGAATATCTCATTTTATCCGGCGATCATCTCTATCGCATGGACTATCAAAAGTTTATTCGGCGTCATCGGGAGACTAACGCAGATATCACCCTGTCCGTGTTGCCAGTAGACAACCAGCGGGCCTCTAGCTTTGGCTTGATGAAAGTCGATGATGCCTCTAGTAAGATTGTTGACTTTAGCGAGAAACCGACAGGCGATGCCCTCCGAGAAATGCAGGTGGATACCTCCAGGCTGGGTCTATCTCCTGAGGAGGCAAAGTCAAAGCCCTACATTGCCTCCATGGGTATCTACGTCTTTAAGCGCGATGTCCTGATCGACCTGCTGGATAGGTATGCCAACTGTACTGACTTTGGCAAGGAGATTATCCCTTACTCAATTAAGGACTTTAATGTTCAAGCCTATCTGTTTAACGACTACTGGGAGGATATCGGCACAATCCGCTCTTTCTTTGATGCGAATTTAGCCCTAGTCAAACAGCCTAACCCGCTGTTTAGCTTTTACGATAAAGATGGTCCTATCTACACGAGAGCCCGCTATCTGCCTCCCACAAAGCAGCTGGAGTGCCAGGTGTCCCACTCGATGATTAGCGAAGGCTGTATCCTTAAGGACTGTACCATCGCTAATTCTGTTATCGGTATTCGGGCCAGAATCGAATCAGGCTGTACGATTCGCAACAGTTTGATTATGGGTGCGGACTACTACCAAGATGATTTTGAACGTCGTAGCGGTTGCGATCGCGCTCCTATCCCCTTAGGCATTGGTGCTAATAGCGAAATTGAAAATGCCATCATCGATAAAAACGCCCATATCGGCTGTAACGTAAAAATCCTCAATAAAGATAACGTAGAAGAAGCCAATAGAGAATCAGAGGGTTTTTACATCCGTAACGGTATTGTGATTGTCCTTAAGGATGCTACCTTGCCTGATAACACAGTTATCTAGCATCTGAAGACAAAGAATTTAATAAAGCCCATGCCCTCATTATTGTTAATAGAGGGAAGAGAGCAGCTGCGTTTTAGCGATATGTTCTCTTTATATAAAGCCCCCTTTAGTCTTTTCTAAAGGGGGCTTAAACTGTTTAAACAACAGGTCAATGTGTGCAGAGAATTAATTTAGGAGATTCTTGCATAGCATCGTATATTGACTTATCCAAAAAGAGAAAATTATGTTGAAGACGCTAAAATACTCTGCCATAGGTTTGGCCAGTGCAGTTGGCTTCCTGGCTATCTGGGGATTTATCGAACCCCGACTTTTAAACACTGAAATAGAGACAGCAACCATTCCTGGTTTGCCCGCCGTTTGGGAAGGAAAGCAAATCGGCCAAATTTCAGATTTTCAGGTCGGTCTGTGGGGTGACAACCCTGGCACTGCACGTAAAGGTATCGCTCGGCTGATAGAAGCTAACCCAGCCGCTGTACTCATCAGCGGTGACTTTATCTACCACGCTATGCCAAACCCAGAAGCTGAGATTACGTTAGCTGCTAGCATCGTCGAGCCTCTGATCAAAGCAGGAATTCCAACCTACGCCGTCATGGGCAATCATGACTATGGCATGAGTAGCAAAAAAGCGCCACCCAACATGGAACTGGCCGCTCAGATGGAGGAAGCTCTAGAGACTGTCGGTGTCGATGTGCTGAAAAATGAGACAGTTGCTATGACGCTACCAGATAGCGAAGACCCGTTGTTTCTAGTCGCACTCGGCTCACGCTGGGCAAACCAAGCCGATGTTGACCAAGCACTTGACGGTATTTCAAACGAGCGCCCTAGAGTTGTACTGATGCACAATCCCGATACCTACGAGCAGTTACCGGCTAACTCAGCGCCTTTGGCAGTGGCCGGACATACCCACGGCGGTCAGATCCGCGTTCCTGGTCTACCGCAGTGGTCATGGCTGAGGTTTACTCAGAAAGATAAGGCCTACGCGGATGGATGGGCAAAGGGCTATGGAGCACCTGGCAACAATCTCTACGTTAATCCTGGTATTGGCATGAGTATCGTACCAATACGCATATTCTGCCCTCCAGAAGTCACTTTGTTCACTCTGGAGGGCTAAGGGGGCTTACAGCTAATATTGCAGCGATTTAAACTAAACAAAAAGGCACCAAGTTGGTGCCTTTTTAAAAGTCTCTTAGATTGTGATTGCTAACGCTCTACAGAATTAGTGAAGCTTACTTTGCAGAAGGATAGACTTCATCAGCTACAAAGACGGGCTTTTCTATATATTCTGCTTCGATCTTCTCCTGCACAGTGGCATCCCAGGTCAGGTCATAATCAGTTTCAAATTCTGCCTTTACATAGGGACGGAGAACACCCGTTACGGCCACTCTCTCACCGTCATCAGTTAGGGGATTGGCCATGGTAGAAACCACTAGTAGGTCATCGCCGCCAAAGAGTTGCTCTTCATCAAGCGTAAAGGTATTGCCATCTAGCTTTTCTTCCACTTCGCCAGCGACTGCGATTCTTTGATTGTAATAGGCTTCTGGATTAGCGGTAATATCGCCAGGATCTGGAGAGAGAGCGATAGACTGCGCAACAACAACCGGACGCTCTTCAAAGTCAGCGTATAGATCAAGATCCAAGCCTAACCCGTACTCAGACTCAAACTCGGTAGAAATAAACTGCTGAACTTCACCACTAACTTGTACGGGAGTATCGTCACCTTCAGTCAGGACGAATGGCTCACCAGACGCGTTGATAACAAGGATGTCTTCACCACCAAAAAACTTATCGTTTTCCAGCATGAAGGAAGTCTCATCAACGGTCTCGCTGACTTCTGCACGCAGAGAGACTGTTTCGCCGATTAGACCTTCTACACCGCTAGCAACTTCTTCAGTTGTTACGTTCTCGGCGGCATCTTCTGGCGTTGTTGTTTCTGAAGGAGAGTTTGCACAGGCTGGAAGTATGGCCACAGAGGCTGCCAACAGTAGACCAGTCGCTGCAGCACGCTGTCGAGAAAAGTTTTTCAGAAAACTAACCATGGCTAATATATATCCTTTTTAAGTACCTCGCTTGTAGTCTATACGACAATATTGCCCATAACCTCCTCCTTGGGGAAGACAGCCAATATGGCTGAACTATATCTGTTGAAAGAAGAGCCAGTGTTGGCTGCTTTTCTCTCTCAGCTTAATATGAATAGCGTAATCCTAATTCCAACTCAGTTTGTTTGGCTATAATGAGGACATATTTTGCCGTTGTTGATTTCAGGGATGAATCGGTCTGTTAATTCTGCTGGTGGCCGACAGCTGGCAGATAAAATCATACCGGGGATCAGCAACGCCCTCTTTTTATGGAGCTTTTGTTTCAACATAGTTAATCACAGTCGGCACCAGCTTTTGCACAGTATGAATAATCAATGAATGATCAAACTGCATCCACGGGCGGGGACGATCAAAAACGCAGATACGCAGGATTCCCCATAGCTGACCTCTCTTAGAGATGTGACCTTGAACGAGTGCCTGCTCGCCGCGCACAAATGGATCAACAGTTCTTAGTGTTTCACTTTTAGCGTCAACGTTCTCAATAAATACAGAATATTCGGTTGCCATCGCTGACGCAAATAGTGGGCTATCAGCCAATCGCTGATCGTCAAAGTGCCAGCTATCGTCCAGCAGCGCTGAATAGCGGTCAGACCTTGCCCAGTAATGGGTCACTTTGCTTTGATACCGTTGAGGATGGCGGAGATAAAGGAAACAGCAGTCACAGGGAAGCAAATGGCCAAGAACCGTCAGTAGCTGAGTGAGCAGTGCTTCATCGCTGTCAGCACGATGAAAACAGCTTCTAGTTCTCTCGGATAAGCAGGATTATAAACAAAGTTTGGACCGTTATTTGAGTTAGATATAGTCATGTTAGATGAATGGAAATCAAGGGGTGCCGAAGCTATTAGGTGGGTGAGCCTAATCGTTTATAAAATAGAACATCAGGTGTTTAGCTCCGTCAAAAAAGCCACCAAACCCCTGGAGGACGGAAGGGGCCTCGGAATCTGAAGCATAATTTGGACAACCTACTTATTCTATTTTTGGCAGTTTCTAGTAGCAATGTTAACAACAGCTGAGGGTAATTATTCCCTCAGCTGTTGTTACATATCGGTGTGACTTTGTTAATTAGTACACCAAACTAGCTCAGCAAAGTAATGCAAGCTATTTATTAAACGGCGAGATCTTCTTCAGGCATCTGCACCATCCTACGGGAACGATCGTAAAGCAATGCCATGCCGAAGGATATAGGACCGACACGACCAACGTACATGACGGCAATGATGATCAATTTGCCAAAAGTTGTCAAGTCGCCTGTGATACCTCGTGATAGCCCAACCGTACCCAAGGCAGACGCCACCTCAAAAATCACATCCTCAAATACCTGATCTTGAACTAATAGCAAGCATCCACAGCCCACAAGAAAACACAAAATATAAAATACGATGGATGCTGATGCCGCTGTAATTCGTTCTTCAGGGATGCGGCGTCCTAGATAGGCAGTGGATTGGTTGCCGCGCAGGCTACTCCACATACCACCCAAAGCAGCGGATACAGATGTGGTTTTGATCCCGCCCCCCGTTCCTGACGGCGATGCTCCCACAACCATTAGCCCCAGGGTAACCAGGACCGAGAAGGCACTGAGAGCACCGATGGGATGGGTATTGAACCCAACCGTGGTCAGGGCTGTCATTGACTGGAACCAAGCGGCTAGCAGTCGTTCTCCCAGAGGTAGAGCCTGCAGTGATGTGTCAAACAATAACAGTAGGAAAAATCCAGCCAGTATAAAACAACTGGTGAACGACAGAATAATTTTAGAGGTCAGGGACATGGTGCGACGACGCTTTACTCGGCTTTGCCAAACGTCTGAAGCGACCAAAAAGCCAATGGCCCCCAATAGGCTCAGAATACTAACGACAAAGTTGATCCAAAAATCACCTCGAAAGTCCTCTAAGCTGTTGGGGAAAATGCTAAAGCCAGCTGTGCAAAACGCAGACACTGTATGAAAAACAGCTGCCCATAGAGGGTTATCTACGCCTTGTACGCTAAACAATGGAGTCAAGATGAATATGCCAGCGATTTCTGCCAAGGCGGTAAAGATTACCGTATGCTGAATTAACGTTTTTAGTGAGAATCCCTCCGGCAGTGAAAATACAGCTGAGCCAATGCGCTGGCGAAAAGACGATAGCGTATCGTTGCCCATTATCACTAAAAAAGAGCCGACGGTCATATAGCCCAAACCACCAAGCTGAAAAGCAATCAGAATTACAAGCTGACCCCAGAAGTTATAGGCTACAGGCGTGTTGACGGTCACCAGTCCGGTTGTACTCACGGCTGAGGTGGCAATAAAGAGATTGTCTAAAAACGAAATCGGGCCATCTTTCCAGCAGATGGGTAAGTTGAGTAAACAAACTGCAACAATGATGTAGCTAGCGTAGCCAAACAAAATCATTCTTAGCGGATTGCCACTAATTTTTCGCAGGTATGTCTGCAGCGCTGATGACGAGGGACGTGGTTCCATGGCTTATGAAACGATAGGTGCGGTGATGGTATATAGAATTGCGGGTTGACAACTATTGCTGACTACAGTTCACTGACCGTTTCCGGTGCTATTTCAAGACCACCTTCTTGTGTGACTTGTTGTTGGTCTGTCAGCAGATCGGCAATACCATCCACCTCCACACCCATGTCTGCACAGGCTTTCTGCAGAGCGGCTCTAAACTGCTCAATATTGGTACCATAGCCACAGTTTTTTGCAACGGTGGCGACACCAGCAGATGCACTAGCCTTGGCGCAGCTCACAAGTTCAATACCTTCCAACATTGTTTTATCAGTCATATGTTAGGTGATTTTAATTAGTAAATGTAGACACAACAAAGCTATCAAACCGCTGTTCTACAGGTATCTAACTACGGGCATAAATTACCTAACGACTTCAGATAGACTGTTCTTTTGGTATTGTTGGAACCGGCTGATGAACGTAAGGTTTGGGTAGATAGTCTGACATCGCTATGCTGAGCTGGACTTCGACTCCGCTCAGTCCTCAGCTTTCTGGGAATATCAAACATTTAGCGGGTTGAGCGGAGTCGAAACCCGCGACATTAAGAGTGTTTATTTTAGGCTATTTGCTTATGTGCCAAAGCTGAGGATTGCCGTCTTTAATGCTGTCATAAATGATTAAGGCTCTGTATTCGGTAGCTGTCTCTGCTAACACCGTAATCCCTTCGGCTTTGCCTTGTGCTCCATCTGTGCCTATGGGAGGCTCAATATCTTCTAAATGAATCACCGCTGGTGGCATCGGTCGGGGCCGATCTTTTCCATAAACCATATCCGTGCCATCCCAGAAGTAGAGGCTGTAGGGGCCAGGCGCATCTCCCATGGGTCCAGCAATGATCAAAAAGCCGTCATCCACCGCTGTCATATCTCGAATCGCACTGCCGTTGAGCTGTACCAACCGAATTTCATACTCTTTTGGGGCTTTTGAGTCGTCTAAGTCGTTGCAGTCGATCACCATGACTGGCACATAGTTACCCCTGAGTATGGGACCTCTAAAGCCTAAGAATAGATGATTCTGTTGCAAAGCTAGCCCTTCAATGTCAATGCCGTTTTCTTTACTGGGGATATCAATAAAACGTTTGAGATAGTTGTCCTTGGCAAACACTTCTTTTAGCCAATCGGTTTGTTTGATCTCTCCCTTGACTTTGCCAGTTTTGGGTTTCAAGAATACCTGAAAGATGCGATTACGATCAGTCTCAGGAGAGATTTTAGTATCTGTTAATCTCACTCGATTTTCAGCTGCTGTTTTGTCTGTAATCTTTACCGTCTTACGTTTTTGGGAGTGGGAACCCATGATGTAAAGACAGGTGCTTTTGGGGTCGAAAGCTATACTTTCGATGTCAATTTCATCGGCTTTTTCTGAAACAGGCAAGGTGATTTCTAGGTCATCATCAACGACATAACCCTGATCAGATTTTTGTTTAAGCAGCTGAACCCGGCGTTTGCTTTCGTCAGAACCGACGACAAGATACGGTCTGCCATCAATCTCAAAGTTTGCGATCGCACTTAAATCCTCACTTTTATGGATTTTGCCTGAAAACGTCACGATTTGAGAAAGAATCGGCATGGTACCCTCTAAACTTCTACATATACAAACACCCCTTCATCTTGCATCACACTTCGAACCAACCCTAAGCCAATCATAAAAAGTAAAGATCCAAACCTGGTAGAGCCTCTGTCATGTAGCCCTACCAGGTTTAGATGGCTCTATTTACCAAAAAGGAATCTATTTACCAAAAAGAATCGGCATACCTTCTTCCTTAGCCTGGTCAGCTGAATACGGGTAATCCACAACAGAATCCTCCTCTGGAGACCGCAGTTGAATAGTGCCAGCCTTATTACGGAGAACGCCTTGATTACTAGGGACAATAAACTTAAAGACATCCCCAGGTGCCACCTCAATATCAGCTAGCTCAAAGGTGGTGCCATTGGGCGCTACAATCTTCCACCCCAGCAGTGATGCCGTCTGTTTAGACGCATTGATCACCTGAATAAACTCTCTGCCACCTTCTGGATTCTCGGGATTGACCATCGCAGCAACAATCTGAAATGTGGAGTCCTTCGCCTTTCCAGGGGCTTTGTCTGGATCGGGCTGATCAGGCTTGTCAGGATCTATATGAACAACATCAGCCCGCCGAAATCGCGGGAAAAAAGTACGGATTGCATTGGGGCGATTATCCAGACGGTGCAAGTCTAGCTGATATTCAGCACCGTTAATCCGGGTGATTTTATCGCTTTTTGTACGACTCCTGACTAAACCCAGTGCGATCAGTCCTTCAGGGCTACAGCCAACAAAAAAACCTCCGATCGGTTTATGCAAGCGTTTAGTGTTTTGACTGCCATCACCCACAGGAGCGGTCCATGTCAGCTGCAATGTCACAATCTCTGGTACCAGCACCCCCTTTCCAGGTTCTGTTGCTTTTTCGTATCGAGTGCCCAGATATTGGATCCTATCCTGCAGATCATGACCGGGGGTAACGCTCGGCCCCCCATCATCTAGATAGTACTTGTACCAAAAATGATAGCCGCCCACATGACTGGATTTACTGGCCTGTTCCCCAACGAAAACATGTTCAAATCCAGACGCATCCCGTTGGGTGCCGGCAGGCCCCATGGCAAACCAGGTTTCTTTAATCATGGCGGCCATCAAGCTCTGGGAAATGGTGAGATCGAGGGATGATTCTAGAAACTGTCTAGCCTTCTCAATGGGGGGAGTCGGTAGAATCGCATCAATAAAATCAAGCTCTTCTTGCGTTTCAGTTTGGCTAATCTGTTCGCGTACCGCTCGCTCTAGGGCGTAGTTATCAAAAATTTGTTCGCACAGCCGGTAGGTTTCTAGCTTGGCTGGCGGAATGACGACCTGGCTGAGAACCCGATGCTCAGAATTAACGGCAGCAGCTCGTTCATCAACGACGACATATCCCCTGGTCTCATCTCGCTTTTCTCCAGGTCTGAGGGCAGGTACCCCATTCCCACTTTGGTCCGCATCCCATATTTCTTGAAAAATATTGTTTGACATGGTTGTTTCTATAACAAATGTCTATAAATGTCCATAACAGAAAATGTCTATGACAGGGGGCCTGAGCGGTAGCGGGCATCTCCATCAAAATTTTTCTACGCTATGGCTGTGTCTTAGGCTCAAGTCTTACGATTCAAGTATGAAATTGACCCGGAAGTTTTGCAGTACCCCTGGGGGTGCTCTTTGCTTAGAGAGCCGTTTTTATCGAGCCTAAAAGTATTCCTGGAGGTTGTGCTTGAATGGACCTTAAATCGCTACTATTGAGCCAAAGCAATTAAACCGTTAGGGTGTATAAGGCCCAAGCGCCGACAAACGATCAGCAAACCCAGAATGCGATACCTCATCACCAGTGCACTTCCCTATATCAACGGTATTAAACACTTGGGCAACCTGGTGGGGTCGATGTTGCCCGCCGATGTGTATGCTCGCTTCCTGCGTCAGGAAGGCGAAGAGGTTCTCTATATCTGTGCCACTGATGAGCATGGCACCCCCGCTGAAATCGCGGCCCTAGAAGCGGAGCTGGATGTGGCTGATTTTTGTACCCGCCAGTACCAGAAGCAAACGGATATTTACCAGCGCTTTGGTCTCTCCTTTGATTATTTTGGCCGCACGTCGGCACCGGAGAACCATGAGCTTACACAGCACTTTTATCGTCAGCTAGCAGAGCACGGGTTTATTGAAGAACGGGAAATTAGCCAGATCTATTCCCTAGACGATGAGCGCTTTTTGCCCGACCGCTATGTTACTGGCACCTGCCCTAACTGTAGTTATGAAAAGGCCCGAGGCGATCAGTGTGAGAACTGTACTAAAGTGCTGTCCCCCACGGACTTGATTGATCCTCGTTCTACCATTTCTGGCAGCACTAATTTAGAAGTGCGTAGTTCTAAGCATCTGTTTTTATTGCTGGATAAACTCAGCGACGAGGTGCGTACCTGGGTGGAGCAACAGACCCAGTGGCCAAAGCTAACTACATCCATTGCTTTTAAGTGGCTAGATGAAGGACTGCAGAGCCGAGGCATTACCCGCGACCTGAGCTGGGGGGTGCCGGTACCTGCCGAGGGCTTTGACGGCAAGGTGTTTTATGTGTGGTTTGATGCTCCCATTGGCTATGTGTCGGCCACTAAAGCCTGGGGCAATGCTACGGGCAATGATTGGGAGAGCTGGTGGAAAGGCGGCGACAGCGTGCACTACACCCAGTTTATGGCCAAGGATAATCTGCCGTTCCATACGATCATGTGGCCTGCGACGATTCTAGGCAGTCGCGAGCCGTGGAAAATGGCTGACTACATTAAAGGGTTTAACTGGCTCAACTACTACGGGGGTAAGTTTTCCACCAGTTCGAAACGGGGCGTATTTTTGGACCAGGCCCTGGAGATAGCCCCAGCGGACTACTGGCGCTATATGCTGATGGCCAGTGCGCCGGAATCGTCCGACTCTGCCTTTACCTGGGAACAGTTTCAGAATCGGGTAAATAAAGAGCTGGCGGACAACCTGGGCAACTTTGTCAACCGCATTCTCAAATTTACGGCGTCTAAGTTTAGTAAGGAACTTCCGGCAGGCGGCACCCCTGGCGCAGCTGAAGCTGAGCTAGAAGCCACCTGCAAAGACCTGGTGGAAAAACTGCGGGGACATCTGCGCCAGCAGGAATTCCGGCGGGCCACCGAAACGTTAAATGCACTTTGGACGGCGGGCAATCAATATATTGATGTGCGAGCACCCTGGGCGCTATTCAAGACAGATAAAGATGACGCTGCTGTGGTGATTCGCACCTGTGTTAATTTGATTCGGCTGTATGCGATCGCAAGTGCCCCCTTCATTCCCCATACCGCCGAAGCCCTCTACGATGCGCTGCAGCTGACTGATGCAGAGCGTAACAGCACCATGGCCGCCGCCACGGACTTGACTATTCTGACGGCAGGTCGAGCTTTTGAAGTGCCTGCTCCCCTATTCCAGAAGCTCGACGATGATCGAGTCGCTGAATTAAAAGCTCAGTACGGAGGTGAATAACACCAGTGCAATCCTCATTTCAGACCCACACCCGCTTTTTAGCTAAAACCCTGATTGCTCCTGTCTTGCTATCAGCCACTCTGCTAGGCTGCGGCCCTGGCGATACCGATGTTGCCAGGGATGAATACGGCGATCCCATTGCTGCCGACGCACCTGCCGATGCACCCTATGTAGCCGTTACTCAAATTGTCGAGCACCCGGCCCTGGACGCGGTGCGTGATGGCCTCCAAGACAAGCTTAAGGAAGAAGGCTACGAGGCCGATAGCACCCTGAAGTGGGAGTGGGAAAGTGCCCAGGGTCAGCCCGCCAATGCGGCACAAATTGCCCAAAAGTTTGTGGGAGATAGCCCGGATCTGATTGTGGCCATCGCCACGCCGTCTGCCCAGGCGGTGGTAGGCAGCACTGACACCATTCCGGTGGTGTTTTCTGCGGTGACTGACCCGGTGTCGGCTGAATTAGTCCCTAGCCTGGAGGCTTCTGGGGGCATGGTTACCGGCGTTAGCGATCTGTCCCCCATTGATGAGCATCTGGCGTTGATTGCTGATATTGACCCCGATGCCAAGTCCGTTGGGGTGATTTACAACGCTGGAGAATCCAACTCCGTCAGCCTGGTGGAACTGCTCAATACCGAAGCCGAGGCTCAGGGATTCACCATTACCGAAGCAACGGTTTCCAGCTCTGCCGATGTGGCCACGGCAGCGCAAAGCTTAGTGGGTAAGGTGGATGCTATTTATATTCCCACGGATAATACAGTGGTCTCGGCCCTGGAGTCGGTGATCCAGGTGGGCAATGAGAATCAGCTGCCGGTATTTGCCGGTGATACGGATTCGGTGGAGCGAGGTGCGATCGCAACCGCCAGCTTTGACTACTACGAAGTCGGTCGCCAAACCGGTGATATCGTCGCCCGCATTCTCGGTGGCGAGGCCCCCGGTGATATCCCGGTGGAACTGGCCAAAACCGTGGACCTAGCCGTCAATCTAGCTGCCGCTGAAGCTATGGGTGTCACCATTCCAGATGTCATCAAAGACAGCGCTGACCAAGTATTTGAATAATTCATTTCAGCTCGACGGTCCCACAATTCCCAATAAAATTCCCAACACGGTCTCCACTGGCGGCACTGCGTAGTCAGCCAGATCAATCTCAACTGTCTGACCCGATAATTTCAGAAAACGCCAGAGGCTGCCGGTCGTTACCGCCCCATATATAGCTGGAATCGGGCGGTCATGGGCCTGATTAAACCGCTGAGCTGCCACTAGCTCAGCAATGCACTGACCCAGACCGGGGTTCAGATCTTCCTTTTTGGCCTCAACAATCATCACGGCTGGGGCTTCAATTAAAAGCTGCTCCTGGGACTGGCTCAGCAAAAAGTCACAGATACCGTTGAGGCCAACAGACGCATCCACGGTAAAGTCGGTCCCTGAGAACAAACTAACCCGGCGCTGTAACCGTTCACGCACTTCCACCAAAATAGGGCTAATCAATAGCTCAGACCTGGCTTTCTCTGTCCCTACGGCGATAGCCATGGCCAAGTTCCGAGCCAGTGTTTGCTGCAAGTAGTCACTGGGCTGTACGGGGGCAAATCCAGTCAAAAATGAGCCAGTCTCCACTAGCTTGAGAGAAAAAGTATCCTTGACCTTGCGCAGGGTGAAGTCACTGTAGGCCATGTCACGATATCGTTTAGAACCCTATTCGTTATTTGTAGCTTGGCGCACATAGTTCACAACATAGGTGATCGCTGAAAGCTCTAGATAGCAGCAGCTATGTGCGCAGCAAACTGCTGAATGTATTCAGCAGTTTGCTATACATAAGGCTAGCCCATCGCTGTTCCGCCAACGCCCCCTTCAACGCCCATGTCCTTTGTTGCCTTTCTTGGGGCCATTGAAACCGGTCTGCTCTACGGCTTTCTCAGCCTGGGGGTGTACCTGTCCTTTCGGGTGCTCAAGTTTCCCGACCTGACCGTAGACGGCAGTTTTCCCCTGGGGGCCGCTGTCGTTGCCACCCTGATTACCCAAGGAGTCAATCCTTGGCTGGCCACTGCTATCTCTATGGTAGCTGGGGCCTTAGCCGGTCTGTGTACGGCCATTCTGAGCGTGCGGTTTAATATCCTCAACTTGCTGGCCAGCATTCTCACCATGATTGCGCTGTACTCCATCAATCTGCGCATCATGGGGCGACCCAATGTGCCGCTGCTAAATCAGCCCACCCTGTTTGATGGTCTCGAGACCGTGGCCCCCATTTGGGTGATTTTGCTGGTGGGGCTGGGACTGACCAAACTGGCCATGGACTTTTTCCTCACCTCGGAGTTGGGGCTGGCTATGCGGGCCACCGGTATGAATCCGGTGATGGCCAGTGCCCAAGGCATTTATACCGACCGCCTGATCTTGCTAGGGATGGCCCTGAGCAACGCCCTGGCGGCCCTATCGGGAGCGCTATTCGCCCAGGTCAATGGCTTTGCCGATGTGGCCCTGGGGGTGGGGACCGTGGTAATTGGCCTAGCCACGGTGATTTTGGGTGAGGCGATTTTCCCCAGCCGCACTGTTCGCTGGGCCACCCTGGCTGTGATTGCTGGCTGCTTGCTCTATCGCCTGGTGATTGCCATGGCCCTAAATGCTGATTTTCTAGGATTGCAGGCCCAGGATCTAAACTTGGTGACGGCTGTAATTGTGGTGCTGGCGCTGGTGGTGCCCCAGGCCAGTGTGCTGACAAAATTTAAGCGACAGTGATTTTCCTCGATGATCTCTCTTTCTGACATTCACGTGACCTTTAACCCCGGTACGCCCCTGGCTAAACCAGCGCTGCTGGGTGTGAATTTGGACATTACTGCTGGGGAGTTTATCACCGTCATTGGCAGCAACGGCGCGGGCAAATCCACCCTACTGAACAGCATTAGCGGTGATATTTTATGTGACCGGGGACGGATTACGGTGGGGACACAAGACGTCACCTCCTGGCCGACGGCGCGGCGGGCTCCTTTAGTATCGCGGGTGTTTCAAAATCCGCTGGCGGGCTCCTGTGCTGACCTGACCATTGAGGAAAATTTGGTTTTAGCCCGGCGGCGCGGCCAGCTGCGAGGACTGCGACCGGCCCTCAACAATCGATTGCGGGATCAGTTTCGGGCTAGGCTGGCCAGCCTGCAGCTGGGTTTGGAGGATCGACTTTGCGATCGCATCGGTCTCCTTTCCGGTGGTCAACGCCAGGCCCTCAGTTTGGTCATGGCCACCCTAGCCCCGGCTAAAATTCTGCTGCTGGACGAGCACACCGCCGCCTTAGACCCGAAAACAGCCCAATACATCATGCAGCTCACCGACCAGCTAGTAGCCGAGCATCGTCTAACCACCTTAATGGTCACCCATAGCATGCGCCAGGCATTAGCCGTGGGCAATCGTCTTTTGATGCTCCACGAAGGTCAGATCATAGTTGACGCCATCGGTTCAGAAAAAGCCACCCTGACCATCAATGATCTACTCAACCGATTTACAGGGGACGCCCTAAGTGACGATAGCCTGCTTCTGGGCTAAGGATTTCCAAGCATTACTCAATACCATGCATAAGCTGGCTTAAATGAACAGCCATTAACGGCTAAAAACGTCGCATAGTCCACAAAAATAGTCTTAGATCTCTAAAAAAATACTTAATGTTTTCATTATAGTTTTGTCATGGTTGATGCAGCTAATCTCCCGTGAACCCAGTAATGTGGGTCACACTAACCCACAGCTATCAAGCCAAATACAAAAATACTCATTTAAGGTAAAAAATATTTCTAAGAAAAGTTACATTACTTAAAATTGTGATACGCTTGGTTCATAAGAACGCAGCATCACTACTCCACAAGCAATTCGTGTAGTTTATCCCTGCTATCAGGATTCAGGGGCCTGGCTAGGTGACGGTGTTCGCTCAGTGCATATGGCGTCTCGTTTGTATGTATAGAGAAACATCCAAGCAACTAAAAACGACAGGTGTTTTAGGGTCTTACGAATTTGCTGCCTTTATGGGTCTTTACTAGATAGTCTTACACCTCCTTCGTGGTGTCTTCACTTCCTTTCGTTTTAAGGAATTATTTCTTTCTCTCTGTAGTTTGCGCTGTGTCATTTTTATGAAAGCTTCTCAGACATCCAGCGACTTGGTTCGCACCTATCTTAAAGAAATTGGGCGAGTGCCACTTCTAACCCACGAACAAGAAGTAATTTATGGCAAGCAGGTACAGAAATTTGTTGCTCTCCAGGCTTGTCGTACTGCTCTGCAAGAGAGTCTAGACCGTGAACCCACTGTCCACGAGTGGGCTGAAGCCGCTGAGCTTTCTGAAGCTGAGCTAACTCAGGCGATTGACGCTGGCGAGCTAGCTAAGCGGCGGATGGTGGAAGCTAACCTGCGGTTGGTGGTATCGGTTGCCAAAAAATATATTAAGCGCAACGTCGATTTACTGGACCTGATTCAAGAGGGCACCATCGGCATGCAGCGCGGTGTGGAAAAATTTGACCCCCTCAAGGGCTATCGGTTTTCCACCTATGCCTACTGGTGGATTCGTCAAGCGATTACCCGAGCCATTGCGGAGAAGAGCCGCACCATTCGTTTACCGATTCACATTACCGAAAAACTCAACAAAATTAAAAAGGCGCAGCGACAGCTCTCTCAAAAGCTGGGACGTGCCGCCACCGTGGCTGAGCTGGCAGAAGAGGTCAAGCTAACGTCTAAACAAGTTAGGGATTATTTAGAAAAATCGCGGACGCCCCTGTCCTTGGATTTACGCATTGGTGATAACCAGGATACGAACCTGGGCGATCTGCTAGAAGATCCCGGTGAATCGCCTGAGGCCTATGCCACTCAGTCCCTGTTGCGCAAAGATCTTGACCGTTTAATGGCGGAACTGACTCCCCAGCAGCAGCGGGTGCTGAATCTTCGGTTTGGTTTGGATGATGGCAAACACATGACCCTGGCAAAAATTGGCGAGATGCTCAGCATCAGTCGTGAGCGCGTACGTCAAATTGAGCGTGAGGCGCTGACTCGACTGCGTAAACGTCAGGCCGATATGCGTGAGTATCTGGCTAGTTAGAAGCCGGTTAAGGTCATGGGGTACGCTTAAAATTTGACTATCGAAGGATGCGCTGACAACGCATCCTTTGTTTTTATGGTGTTTGGGCGCGCCGACAAATGTACAGGCAAGCTCACAGCAGGCATGGAGACTATAGCAGCAGAGACTATGACAAAAGAGAACATGGCTGAATCATCACCGTTCGCAGAACATCCCATGGTGAAGCTCATACCCAACGGTCCTGAGATTTCTCCCCTGGGGGTGGGTACCTGGTCCTGGGGAGATTCTTTATTTTGGCAGTATGGCAAGGGCTATGGGGCCAATGAGGTGCAGCAAGCATTTGAGGCATCCCTAGCCGCTGGTGTTACCTTCTTTGATACGGCGGAGGTGTATGGCTTCGGAAAGTCTGAAGAGCTGTTGGGACAGTTTATTCAACAGTCAGCCTCTCCGGTGGTAGTAGCAACCAAGTATTTTCCCTTACCCTGGCGATTTTCAGCCCAGGCCGTAGCCGATGCCCTGACGGCTAGCTTGAAGCGCTTACAGCTGCCAACGGTGGCGCTCTATCAAATTCACTGGCCTTTCGATTTTCTGCTAGGGCAAAAGTCACTGCTAAATGCCCTAGCAGATGAGGTTAAACAGGGACGGATTCAGTCAATCGGGGTGAGCAATTACTCGGCTAGTCAGATGCACAAGGCCCACAGTTACCTGGCCGAGCGAGGCATTCCCTTGGCGGTTAACCAGGTACAGTATTCGCTTTTGCACCGGCAAATTGAGTCCAATGGTGTGTTTAGTGCCGCTAAAGATCTGGGGGTAACAATCTTGGCCTATAGTCCGCTAGCGCAGGGGCTGGTCACGGGTAAGTATACGGTGGCGACCTATCAACCTCCCACCGGGGCACGCCGGATTGATCCGCGTTTTAGTAAGGAGGGTCTGCGCAAAATTGAACCCGTGATTGCGGTGCTCAAAGACGTGGGCCAGCGCTATGACAAAACACCGGCTCAAGTTGCCCTTAACTGGCTGATAGGTCAAGGAAATGTGGTGCCCATCCCAGGGGCAAAAAATGCGCAACAGGCGCAGCAAAATGCTGGAGCCCTGGGATGGACCATGACGCTAGAAGAGCGAGAAAAGATTAGTGGGGTGAGTGCTCCCTGGCTGTAAATGCTCTGCTGGTTGGGCAATCCCTCTTCCAGCTTCGAGAGTTGAGCGGAGTCGAAACTCGATCTACGGGTATTTCATGTTCGAGCCAGCCTCCTACTGTGTAATCGGCAGGGTAATGGTGAATGTGGTGCCCTGGCCTAGGGTGGAGTCATGAGTAATGGTGCCACCATGGGTTTCGGTAATGATTTGATAGCTGATGGACAGCCCCAGACCGGTGCCTTTCCCGACAGGCTTAGTGGTGAAAAAAGGGTTGAACAGATGGTCGCTAACATGCTGAGCGATTCCAGGGCCATTGTCGACAACTGCGATCGCAATTGCCGGCGGAGTTAACTGCCCCAGCAACCGGGTCCGAATTTGGATGGTGCTGGGTATGGCCTCCATCTGTTGCCAGGTGCGATCGCGATCGCGTTCCTCTAAGGCATCCACCGCATTGCTCAACAGATTCATAAAGACCTGATTGAGCTGTCCGGCATAGCACTCGATCTGGGGCAGATCACCATACTCTTTGATCACCTGAATCTGAGGACGCCAGGGTTGAGCCCGCAGTCGCGTTTGCAAAATAGTCAGGGTGCTGTCAATACCGTCATGGAGATCCACCTGTTTAATATCCGCCTCATCCAATCGGGAAAACATCCGTAGAGACTTGATAATTTCTCGAATGCGTTCAGTCCCCACTTCCATGGAGTGGAACAGTTTGGGTAAATCCTGTTTTAAAAACTCCAGCTCGATGCTGTCAATGGCAGTCTGAATAGCAGGATGTGTTTCGGGATAATGGTGCTGATAGCTGTCAATCAGATGAACTAGATCTTGGGTATAGTCCTTAGCATGGGTAAGATTGCCATAGATAAAGCTCACCGGATTGTTAATCTCATGGGCCACCCCGGCCACCATCTGCCCGAGGCTAGACATTTTTTCGCTCTGAACCAGCTGGGACTGGGTTCTTTGTAGCTGGTTCAGCAGCACTTCTAGTTCCTGGGCTCGAGCCTGACTTTGAGCCAATAAATGCCCCTGCTGCAACGCAATTTCCAGCTGGGCCACAACGGCTTTAAGCAGGTCTAATTCATCCTTTAGCCAGGGTCGGATCGTCTGGTGGTGGATACAAGAAATAATTCCAACTTGGCCACATTCCGCCCGAATCGGAAAAACTAACATGGATTTGTTTCCCAAGGCAGTCAGG
Organism: Leptolyngbya cf. ectocarpi LEGE 11479; assembly: GCF_015207065.1. Taxonomy (GTDB): domain Bacteria; phylum Cyanobacteriota; class Cyanobacteriia; order Phormidesmidales; family Phormidesmidaceae; genus Leptothoe; species Leptothoe ectocarpi. Next base: position 32,937 of record NZ_JADEXP010000008.1, read on the forward strand.
ACAGTTTTGACACCCTCATCATGAATCGTTGCCACATCATCTAACTGCAAAATTTCCTGATTTAATATTCTCTCCGTGAGAAAGCCAAAACTGGTAGCGGCATGATGGCCGACAAGGCTAGGTAAATCAGCTCTCTGGACTTCTGTAATCACATCCCAATAAGATTCATCAGCTGTTTCGACATACCAGGCAAAATGACAGCGATCCACCTCCAGAAAAGACTGAATTTCCCGCACGGTCGTGTTGAGAATGCGGTCAAGATTGAGGGATGTCCGAATCTGGTTAGCAATCTGGTTTAGGAGCTGCTCTCGCTGAGCCTGTTGCTGAATTTTCTCTGTAGAAGCAAGCAGCGCCTGCTCAACCTGCATACGCTCTATTTCGGCACCGGCCCTAGCCGCAAAAATCTCTAGAATAAATGTTTGCAGGTCTAAATCTTGCTCCATGGGCTCAGTATGGACAACGAAAAGGTAGCCCAAAAGCTTGCCACTGGGATTCAGTATGGGAGTGCCAAGATAGCTTTCTGCGTTGAGGGTAACAAGATCAGCATCGTTAGGAAAGAGTTGCTGGATAGAGTGGCTATAGCGACAAATCTGATGGGACTTCACAATGTTGAAGCATGGAGTACCTTCTAAGGAATATTGAAAGTTGTCACCAAAGTCAGAATCGTTCCAAAAGGCTAAGGTTTGCCCCATGGGCTGATCGTCCTTATCAATGACCTTGGCAATAGTGGCACAGCGTACATCTAGGGCGATTGCCAAATGCTTAACGCAGGCTCGAAAAAAAGCTTCGCCCATTTGGGTAGCTGTTCCTCTGACGATGGAGCGAAAGGCCTGTTCTTGACGTTTACGTTCGGCTTCAAACTTAACGCGTTGGGTGATGTCCCTCAGGGTGCATAGGGCGTGGGGTTTCCCTTGATAGGGATAGGGAAGACCTTTAATATCTAGCTCAATTAAACTACCGTCGCGATGGATGTTGGTTGTTTGTCCGCTAAAGGTACGCCCTGCCCTTACGGCTGCAATACATGTTTGATAGACATGTTGAGACTCTGGGTGAACATAGGTTTCAGAGGGTAGGGTGATAAATTCTTGGTAGGAGTAACCATGCATCTGATGGTATGCTGAGTTCGCTTCTAACAGTTCTCCTGTTTCCAGATTGAGAATCCCTAAACCGTCGGTCACCGTTTCAAAAATTTGCCGATACTGGGTTCTTTGCTGGCGTAACCGTTCTTCAGCCTGCTTGAGATCGCTAATATCTCGCATGACTGAAGATAGAAATTCTAGATGGTCGTCCTCATCTCGATGGGCCAAAATGACCTGAGAAACCGGGAAATCTTGTCCGCTCTGACTCCGCAGGCGCGATTCTCCTTGCCACATACCCGTTTGGATAGCGGTTGGAATGGCTTCAGATTCGATTTTTTTTAGGTTTTTGGGCGGATGACATTCTCGGATATTGACTCGCTCTAGATCCTCTGGGGGAATCTCTAACGAAGTATGTCCAGCCTGGTTAAGATAAAGGTGGTTACCCTGAGCGTCACAAATACCAACAATATCGGGGGTGGCTTCTAGAATAGATAGCAGACGCTGCTGCTCTTTCTCAGCTTTTTTGCGATCGCTAATCTCAATCATTAACCCGTCCCAGAGGATGGCATCATCTGCTTCCTTTTCTGGTCGAGCAATAGTTTGCACCCATTTGAGTTTGCCGCTAGGAGTCATAATCCGATGTTCGTGGTGCAGGCCAGAAAGCGTGACGGCAGAGTCCTGAAGTGCCTGTTCTAGACCATCACAATCGCTAGGGTGAATTAACTGACAACACTGGAGAAAATCCTCCGGCTCCAGTTCATAGATATCGCGACAGCCCTCAGATACATAGGGAAACGAGCGTGTGCCATCAGCCTCTATCCGAAATTGAAAAATCAGCCCCGGTAAATTGTCAGCCAACCGCTGCAATCGAGCTTTACTGGTTTGTAGTTCCTGGGTGCGAGCCTCCACCCGTTGCTCAAGCTGCTCATTAAGCTGCTTGAGCTGCTTCTCAGCCTCAATGCGCGCTGTAATTTCCTTAAATGTACCTAGAATACCTACGACGGTACCTTGAGAATTATGTAGCGGAATTTTGTTGGTCTCCAGCCAATATTGGCTGCCATCAGCTTGGCGCTGAGGTTCGATAATGCCTAGCTCGGGGCTATCTGACTCCATCACCCGGCGATCGCAGGTACGAAACCATTCTGCTTCTTCCAATTTCCATGGCAAATCAAAATCGGTTTTACCGATAATCTCTCCAGGCGAAGCAAGACCTGCCACCTTACTAAACTGTTGGTTACAGCCAAGATAAACAGAATTGCGATCTTTCCAGAATGCGGCTTCTGGCATGTTATCCAGGACTAGATATAATGACTGCTCAGGCAGTGGCGTTTGGGGATTTTTTAACTGCTGGCGAACAAACTGAAGTTCTTGGGTTGTCTGCTGGTGTGCCTTCTGAGCCGCCGCTAATTGGTTCTGAAGCAGACGGTTATCGGCTTCTAGCTCAGCCATTCGTTTCTGATAATTGTGTAAGTCTTTATCCATCAGCGTTTTGAATGGTTGATAGAGCAGTGGTAGAGCTAATTGTTGAATAAATAGATCATCTGATAGATCTTACCGTTGCCAATTTTTGACTGTCGTAGAATTTATAGTAGTTTGAACTACGATGGCGCGATTATGGCAGACCATAGGCCTCAGTAAGGTATACGTTAGTATTCACACTGTCCTGATAGTGATTCGCTATATTGACGCAAATGTTAAGGGGGCTGTAAATATAATGGCTGTAGATACCCAGCTAGACAATGTAGGTGCAGCCGCTATTTATGAACGCTTGGGTCAGACTCAACGACAGCAGGTCAGCGATGGGACCGAGACCGCGTTACTAACAGGGACCAAACAGCTAGTGCTGGTGTGGCCGCAGCTAGGCGACTTTGACAGTTTGGAATATGCCTGGTGGCTGCGACGAGAGGCTGATGTGCTCGCGGCATCAGGCTTAACGGTGCGAGCTGTGGGCATTGGCGATCGCAACTCGGGCAAGGCCTTTTGTGCCTACACCGGTTTTCCTGAAGAATCGCTATTGCTGGATCCAGACGGTGTACTACACCAGGAATTGGGCCTTTATCCGGGATTGACCCTATCGGTACCCGGCTTTAATCAGCGTCAAAATGCCTGGCTAAACCTATTGCTGATGTGTGCGGGCATTGGCAGTCCTGGTACATTGACAGAGGTTTTTCGTGGCTATCTGGGCGATCGCAAGGCTCCTCAGCTGATTGAGGATGATGAAATCGTGCAGGCAACACCATTGCCGCCGATCAAAGGAGAATTTTTCAAACGAGCTGGAGGTAAAGGATTTCAGCGGCCCTTTGAGCTGGCCACATTGCGGCTGCGGAACATGGCAGAGGTATTGGGCAAGTGGACCACCTACGTACCGGAGGTGAAGCACATTACCCAGCGGGGAGCGACCTATGTGATTGTCAATGGTGAAGTGGTTTATCAGCATTGCGATCGCAACATTCTGGGTTTTGCGACCAATATGAGTCGTCCACTGTCATTTTTAGACGAGTTAGATCTGGCTTAGGTGCTCTGCCTTAGAGGCAAGTGTGCTGTGCGATCGCACAGCACACTGGTCAGTTTGCCATAGCCTCCACCTCAATGATGGTTGAAAAAGCTGCTATTGAACTGTTATCAACGGCAGTCGCGGTTGTATCCAGACTCTCGACAAAAAAGCTGGCCCCACTACGAGACATCGTATTAATGTCCCCCAGTAGCTCGCTGAGTACGTCTAAACTCTCATCTTCATTCATCGATACATAGCCACGGCTTTGACCACGGCTTCTGGCAATGGTCTGTAGCCCCCGCAAGGCATTACGCAATGACTGAGTACTCACCAACGTTAACAGCTCCACATAGCCAGCCCCGCTGACCATAAAGCGCACCTGATCCTCCGGTCGAGGAATCTCCAATGAACCATTAGGATCAATTCGGGCCGCATCATCTGGGGCATCCCAGTTGACTGGATATACCACCGTCATTTTCCCTGTACTACTAATGGCAATACAGCTAAGAAATAAAGCCTGCTGAGAGTTTTGATTCTCCATGCGGATTTTTAACTCCTCATTGGCCCTAAAAGACTGAGTTGTCGAAAATGCCCGATTGCCCCGCTCGACAATCGGTAGCGGTGGCCTGTTTCCACTGACCGCAAAAATCTCTCCACTAACCTGTAGTTCTGACGAGGTGGACGCGAGGGATTTCAAAACCAGGCTCGCCAATAATCGTTTTAGTCGGGGTCTGAGTCGACTGACGGCGGCGGTCGCCGATTCATTGACGCGACCGTAGGAAGCAGGCACCGGTTCTAAATTGGATGGACGAAATAGGGCAATACTGCCCACAGGGGGCATCTCAATCGTACTGTCCAACTCTTGTCGAAGCTGTTGAGCCGCCGCCGCCGTCATCCGACCGATTAAAAAATCAAAGGCCGTTGCCGTGGTATTGGTCACAGCCTGAGCCACAATGCGGCTGATATTGTTTTGGGACACCAGAGCCTGATTGAGCGCGGAAACCGTAGCATTAACATCAGTCCCCAGGGACCGATCCACACCAATTTTGAGGACCGGGTTGGCGGGTAAGCCCACCAGCTTTTCGCGCAGCAGCATCCCCGGTTTTAGGGAACCAGCTGCACTGGCTTTACCATTAGCAATCAGCCCAGACCGCGATGTTTGCACAATTTCCCCTACAGGAATTCCCCGATCAAGGACGGTAAAGACCGCTTGATTCCCCGCCGCATCTAAGTACTGGGGCGACACACCACCCAGCCAAAACTCTACTTGAGCCCCGGTGGATGGATTGGCGCTATGACCGGCAACATGGGTAATCACCGCTTCAGCCGGTGACGACACAGGCCCTGTAAAATAGAGAGGTTTTTGAGCGTTGCCACTATTGGGGGCCGCCTCAAACTGGGGAACCTGGCCATGGTCCTGCTGGCGAGCAGCGGCAGCGGTACTACGCACCAGGTTGGCTTGCACAGTGGCGGCTGGGGTACGGCTGGGTAGCTGCCACAAATATCGCGTCAGCAAATAGGTAAACGCGCCAGCATAAAACCCATTAAAGGCCATATCCAAAGCCGTCTCATTCCGACTGGCAGACCCGAGGGCGATGCCCTTAGCAATTCCCTGGGCGCGACGACGCTGAAACTCATCAAAGGACAGGCCTAACTCAGCCATGAGTTCCTGCTGATAGGTGTACTCGGCTTCATTAGCCAGCAGGTCTCTGCCATCTAGGTCAGACCGCATCGGAGCTGCTCGCACCAGCGTATTTCCCCGAAATCCGCCCCCTGAGTAACAGCTATCCAACACCATGGTCAAATTTTCGGTTCGGATGGATGCCATCAGCAAGAACAGTGTGCGGCTAGTAATGTGATTGACGACATTACTGTCCTGGTTCGCATCCATCGGTACCAAAGTACCCATTAGGGGATTTTCTGGATTGAGGGGATCTCGATCGGCAACGCGCGAGCCGTGGCCAGAATAGTGGAAAACGACTACATCACCAGGTTTAGCCTGGTCAATTAGATGCTCTTTAAAGACCCGTAAAATGGTCTCGCGGTTAGGTGATAATGCCTCTCCAGAGGCCACTCGAACAATATCATTCGGATTGAAGCCAAACCGATTGACCAGTAGCTCGTACTGCAGATCAATATCGGTTACACATCCCCGTAAATTACTGGATAAAAGGGGATAGTCGTTGATGCCCACCAACAGGGCCAACTTGCGCGGGGTACTTTGGCCGAGCACTTGCCCATAGTCTTGAATTTGGGCTAGCAGATCTAGCTGACTTAACCCTAGGGTAGCGAGGGTGGAGCCAGTAAATTGGAGGAAGTGGCGGCGCGAGGGAACGTGGGACATGGAGACAGTCTCCAAGGATGGTTTGGTAGGTAGATGAAACAAGCCTAGCGGCAGGGGTGGCCCATGAAATTAACAATTCCCTCGGCTTTGTCGGTGGCAATGTGTCTGAGCTACAGCTATCGCTCAAAGATATGACTGACTATATCCAGCTATTCGAGCGTACCTTCTCTGCACCTGGAGCTACGGTGTATGCACATCTAGAAGATTGAGCTGGAAAGTGGTTCTAACTCCTGCATTACCCCTCATCCTAAATCCTTCTCCCTGGGGGAGAAGGACTTTGAGTCTAGCTCCCCTTTTCCCTCAGGGAGAAGGGGCTGGGGGATGAGGGCTCGAAGCTTTGAGCTTACTTTTCGATTTGTGTGTACACCGCAGCGCACCTGGAGAGAAAATCACCACCGAAAAACACGGTGGCCACCTGAGCGTCTATTCTGAGCTAGATCAAGGGACCGAATTCTCAATCCGTTTGCCGGTTAAGTAACGTTTAGGCAACTAGATCAACCGGCTTTAGCCAGCGGATGGAGCATACGCTACCGCTGGCTAAAGCTACCCGCTGGTTAAAGCTCCTACCGAGCCATCACCCGCATCGTGCCAGGATTCCCCGCATTGCCATCAATTGCCACCAGGCGACCGTTAGCATCCAGATGTCGCACAATTTTGTAAATATCCTCAGCGGCATCAGGACGACCAACTTTGTCAGCGACTTCTGCCAGAGTTAAAGAGCCACCGGTTTTACCCAGTACATCCACCACCATGTTTTGCAGATTGAGAATGCTGGCCGCTGCTTTTTTACCCGCTTCCACACCCGGCTGGTGATAGGCGTTAATGTTGACCACTGCAGCATACAAGCTGACTGCACGCTCATAGAGGGCAATCAGGGCACCCACAATCATCGGTGTCACTTCGGGGATAGTGATAGTAATTGACTGACGCTTATTCTCAAACAGGGCCTTGCGAGTCCCCTGTAAAAAGCCCGAGAGATAGTCACCGGAGGTGACACCGGGGTCAATCTCGGTGGAACTGCCTTCACGATCTTTAAGAACCTCGATCAGGGTCACAAAAAAGTTATTCACCCCCTCGCGCAGCTGCTGTACGTAGGCATGCTGGTCAGTCGAGCCCTTGTTACCGTAGACCGCAATCCCCTGAAACACCTTGTTGCCATCGAGATCGGTTTCTTTCCCCAGTGATTCCATAATCAGCTGCTGCAAATAGCGGCTAAAGAGCAACAGACTATCCTTATAGGGCAAAATCACCATGTCCTTTTCACCCTGGCCATTACCGGTGTGGTACCAGGCTAGGGCCATGAGGGCGGCTGGATTATTGCGCAGATCGGGCACCCGTGTAGCGGCGTCCATCTGCTTGGCGCCAGCCAGAATGGCACGAATGTCGATACCCTGCAGAGCTGCCGGCAGCAAACCCACCGAAGATAGCTCCGATGTGCGCCCACCGACCCAGTCTTGCATGGGGAACATGGCCAACCAACCATCAGCTTTGGCCACTTTATCGAGCTTGCTATCCCGACCCGTGGTCGCCACCGCATATTTCGAAAAGTCTAGACCCCGCTTTTCATAGGCAGCCTTGACCTCTAACATACCGTTGCGGGTTTCTGGAGTGCCCCCAGACTTGGAAATCACCAATACCAGGGTGGTCTTCAGCCGATCGCCCAGCTTAGCCAGGATCTTGTCCACACCGGCTGGGTCTGTATTATCAATAAAGTTAATATTCAACGGTGGATTGACTGGACCAATGGCTTCAGCCACAAACTCCGGACCTAGGGCTGAGCCGCCGATGCCAATGGATAGAATATCGGTAAAACGCTCTTCATCAGGGGGAGTAATAGTGGCTGTATGAATCTGCTGAGTAAAATTTTCTATATCTCGTAGGGTGTTAACAATTTCACTGCGCAGGTCATCGTTGGGGGCAAGGTCCGGATCCCTGAGCCAGTAATGACCCACCATGCGGTTTTCATCAGGGTTTGCGATCGCGCCCTTTTCCAATGCATCTACCGATGCAAATGCCTTTGCAAATTGAGGCGTCAGATCAGCCACAAAGGCATCATCGAACGTTACCCGACTGACATCCAAGTAGATTCCTAGCTCCTCATTGTAATAAAGCCAGTCTTGATATCGTTGCCACAATGCAGTCGCATCCATAGTTACCTCTCTAGGGCTGCCAATTTTTTTGTCACTAAATCATAGTCACATTCAGCACTGATATTTTTCGTATTAGAAAACTCAGAGTTTGTAACCCGAATGTGTGTTATGCCATTAATCTCAATGCGCTAAGTTTTAATGCACCCAGCCAATGCACCAAGCAATGTACCGATCTGTCAGTGTAGTGATCATTTCTCCCCAGGACACCAAAATTCTTGAAGGATTTCAGGATTCGTTGTGGAAATACTCAACGGTTTAACACCCTGGTTTATTCTTGCTTTGTCTTTCGTTGGTAAAATTTCTTTAGTAAAATTGTAATGATTGTCACACTAATGGCTGTCATATGACAGCCATTAGTGTGATTTGCAGGTCCCATCATCACCTTCTAATGGATCTAGTCACCCTTCAAGGACTGCTGGACAATGTTTCCTTTGCCGTCCTCTTTGTTACCATGCTCCTCTATTGGAGTAGCCTTGCCTTTGAGAGTGCCAACTGGCTCAAGATCTTGGGCACGACGGGCATGGCTATTGCCAATCTCTGTATCGCAGCGTTACTGATAGCTCGGTGGATTGAAGGTGGCTATTTCCCCCTGAGTAATCTCTACGAGTCTCTCTTTTTTATCGCCTGGGGGATCACAGCCATCCATTTTGTGGCCGAGCGTATGAGCAATAGCCTCTGGGTTGGGGCCATGACCGCACCCGCTGCCATGGGGATCACCGCCTTCGCCACCCTCACCCTGCCCGACACGATGCAGGTGTCCGAGCCTCTGGTGCCGGCCCTCAAGTCCAACTGGCTGATGATGCACGTCAGTGTGATGTTGCTCAGCTATGCCGCTTTGATGGTGGGTTCTTTGATTGCGATCGCATTTCTAGTAGTTACCCGTGGTCAGGCTGTCGAACTAAAGGGGAGTTCTGTCGGCACAGGTGGATTTCGCGATCGCAAGTATGCCCTCAAACGCGCCGCCGAAAAAACAGCTGAACCAGCCCTATCCACAGCAGGTGGCGGTACCGCAGTTCTAGAAAAGCCGGTCACCGCTGCCCTGTCCATGCAGCGACTGACCCTGGCCGACACCCTAGACAACATCAGCTACCGCATCATCGGCCTCGGCTTTCCCCTGCTAACCATCGGCATTATCTCTGGCGGCGTCTGGGCCAACGAAGCCTGGGGCTCCTACTGGAGCTGGGATCCCAAAGAAACCTGGGCACTAATCACCTGGCTCGTATTTGCCGCCTACCTCCACTCCCGCATTACCAAAGGCTGGCAAGGCCGCAAACCCGCCTTTATCGCCGCCACCGGTTTCGTAGTCGTTTGGGTCTGCTACTTAGGGGTAAATTTGCTAGGCAAAGGGCTACACAGTTACGGCTGGTTCTTTTAAAGCTCAAATTCTTGATGTCACGGGATGGTGGGCAATGCCCACCCTACGGGTCAAAACCTTCGCCTATCAGCGACTCCGGGCAATAACCCATGCCCTTTCCAAAATTCTGGAAGGCCTTCCAGAATTTTGGAATTCACCCCACCGTAACCCCAAATCCATGCCATTAGCGATAGCCCTATGTGAGGGTTGTAGGGCGGCACCCCGCCCTGCTCAGGGGGTTTGGGGAACTCGAAGGGACCCCAAGCAGCCGGTTTTGCTTTTTACCATCCCCTCTCAAGCAACCCCCGAAAACAAATCCCCAAACGCCTGCACCTGCGCCTCCGGACGCGTCACCACCTCCACAATTTTATTCTCCGCCGCAGGCTCACCCAACGCCGCAATACACACCTGCGCCACCTTTTCCCGAGCAATCCCCCCATCAAATAGCGTATCCGCCGAGGCCATCACAATCGCCTCCCCAGTATCCTCACTCCGTAACCCCCCAGGTCGCACAATCGTATACGTCAGACCGCTCTGAACGATGTACGCCTCCGCCTGCTTTTTCCAATACAGCACCAACCAAAACAAGTTCAGCGGATGGAAAAACTTAGACACACAGAGCGAAGATACAATGACAAACCGTTTTACACCGGCTGTCTTAGCCACATCCACTAAATTTTTTGTCCCCACAAAATCCACCTGATAGGGACCCGTAACATCAAAACTAGGAGCCGCCCCTGTGGCACAGATAACGGCATCACATCCCGTCATTGCCGTCTTCAAAGTTTCCGGCTTTAAAACATCCCCAACCACCACCTCGACCGTATCCACAAAATCAGCTTTTGAGCGATCCCGCACCATAGCCTTGACAGTCATGTCACTTGCCTGCAGCTGGGTGGTCACATACCGTCCCGTTTTGCCCGTTGCACCTACCACCAATACATTCATGCTGTTTCTTTTACCGCAATCACTGCAGCCATTGTTTCCCCGACTCGACCAAAATATCAAACTGTAATGTTGACTGCACTATGGGACTAAATGCTCTGTTATTAATGACCAAGTAACCCAATGGCTCAACCGCCTACCCAACACTCACATTGGCCATCACCATATTTCAAAATCATTAAGCAACCACCGAAAAAATGGTGCTCTTGAGAAAATCGACTAAACTTAATGAAACACAATAGTTCTTAAATCAACAGTTGCAGGTTATAGAACTCTGGCAGCTGGCGTTCACAAGTCTATATCCGTGATTTAACGATGGTTGCTTGTTTTTTTAAATCAGTACCCTATGGACATGACCCATTGATTTATCTCTCTTTAATCAATTTCACTGTCCCAAGTGCTATAAAAGCGGTCTAGAGGTGCCGTTATCATCGGTACCCATTGCAATCCTGGTATTTCATTTTTAGGCTATCTTAAAAAACTTTGACTTTATGAACGTGTCTTCTACGCAGTATCCTCACTCAGGAATTCCCGACACTACATTGGCTTCGTCCCCAAGCGTCCCAGGTGCGATCGCATCAGACAGCAGCGATACTCTACAGACACCTGAAACCATCGTTTTTGAAGGCTATTACGTTGGCAATATGGAAATGTATGCCGATGTCGATACCGTTGCCAGCTACCTCGACTCCCACCAAGGCTGGTTTACCCGCTGCGCCCAGCCCATGGATGTAAAGCCCATTGGCCATAATGGCTATGCCATTTCCCTGGGGCGTTTTGGCAGCCTAAACTTTCAGGTCCAGCCCAAGATTGGCTTACATTTGCTACCTCAAAATCGAGGTGTGTATCGCATTGAAACGATCCCCGTGCCGGGGCATGAGCCGGAAGGGTACGATGTCGATTTTCGTGCCGCCATGTCCCTGGCAGAAAAGCAACAGCAGGCCGTTCCAGTCGAACAGGCCACCCATGTGGAATGGGAACTCAACCTCCAAACCAAAGTCCAAATGCCAAAGTTTATCCAGGCATTACCCCAATCTTTGGTCAAAGCCTCAGGAGATAAGCTACTGAATCAGATTGTACGGCAGGTCTCTAAGCGGCTCACCCGCAAAGTCCAGGAAGACTTTCATACGATGATGAACCTGCCGCTACCCGGTCGCAAACCTCGGCGTTAGTCACGGCGTTAGTCAAGATGTCTCAGCTGTTCAATGGGCTCTAGATAGTTTGCTATCGGCTCCTGGGCCAGGTGACAAGCTTGGCGATCAATGGCCAGCAAATCATCACCCCACACCACGTGCCCCAACTCAAAGCCGGTCCCCACATCTGGCCGCCAGTCCTTGCTAATAAACTTTTGACTACAGTCAGCCACCCCACCGTCAAACAGGTGACCAATGGAAAAGTAAACATCCTGCAGGATTTGTGGCACTGAAGGCCGATGCAGCTGTCCCCTAGAGTGAGTACTGCGAGCCTTATACTTTGCTATAGGAAACAGCCCATAGAGGTTCTTCAGCGTCGCCGATACTAGGGGCTGCTGCTTAAGACTGGTAATCTTAAAGGCACTAACTGAAATACGGCAGTCCACCTCCTGCAGCAGCTGCGGAGCCCACATTTCCGAGTAGCGTACAGGTTGGGATAAACGGTTAGGGTAGGCAATACAGGGCAGCGTATCCGCATCCAGCACCGTCATACCCTCGTCCAAAATGTCATAAAGACCGTTTTTCTCGGCAATGTCTTTCAGGGATACCTTTGAGCACACCCCTTCTACCACCAGGATTTCAGCGTTGGGGCTGGCCTGGCGCAGTCCCTGCAACACCTTAGACAAAACTGGCATACCCACCGTTACGGGGGGGCCTTTGGGATAGCCCAGGTTGGGTTTTACCAAAATTCTCGTTGCCCCCTGGGCCGCTGCTGGCGGACTATAGGTAAAGTCTGCCACCTTTGCAGTGTGAGCAGTATGAATCTTTTTTGTCTGAGTAGTCTGAACAACCATGACCTTTACGGTGATCACCCGCGGTTTTAGGCAGGAATTTGAACGATGGACCGATGCGCTAGAAACCGCCAACGGTCTAAGACCCCAGCTTAAAAGCTGGTTTGTGGACATCCGTATCTTTGATGATAAAGACCTGGTGTGGATGTATAGCAAGCTGCGCGCTCATCCAGAGTACATTGGTCCTGGCACCTACGATCGGCTGGCCCGCTTGTTTATCGCCGAGGGGCAAAAGGTAGCGGCAAGTCGCCAACCCTGGCAAATTCGCGACCAGTCGTTTAACTGGGGGGAACGCACCTATTTGATGGGGGTGCTCAACGTTACTCCCGATAGTTTTAGCGATGGCGGTCAGTTTAATACGGTCGAGGCGGCCTTACAGCAGGCTCAAGCATTACTTGCTCATGTCGATATTCTAGATATCGGTGGGCAGTCTACCCGACCGGGGGCAGAGCAGATTTCCCTGGGGGCAGAGCTGAACCGAGTGGTGCCCGTAATTGAGGCTATCCGGCAAACCGAAACGCTGCAGCAGGCGGTGATATCGGTGGATACGACCCGCGCTACGGTAGCCCGTGCCGCAGTCGAAGCGGGGGCCGATATTATTAATGACATTTCAGGAGCTACCTACGAGCCCGATATTCTTAAGGTGGCGGCAAAAGCAGAGGTGCCCATTATTCTGATGCATCTGCGGGGCACACCAGCCACCATGCAACAGATGACCGACTATGACGATCTCATTAACGAGATTGTTGAGTTTCTTCGTCAGCAAATTGACCAGGCCCTAGCGGTCGGTATTCCTATGCAGAATATCTGTATTGACCCCGGTATCGGCTTCGCTAAAACCTATCCCCAAAACCTAGAAATTTTGCGCCGACTGCCAGATTTGGCAGCACTCGGCTGTCCTGTCCTGGTGGGGGTGTCCCGCAAACGCTTTATTGGCTGGATTTTGGACCAGCCTGATCCCCAGCAGCGAGAATGGGGCACGGCGGCGGCTTGTACCGCTGCGATCGCAAATGGAGCTGATATTCTACGCATCCACAATGGTGCCGCCATGGCCGATGTTGCCCGCGTCGCCGACGCCATTTGGCGGTCAACTAAAGATCCAGCCCTGACTGCGTCATGAAATGTACTGAGCTGGGCACTCTAATCCATAGATGTTGATGGATGTTGATGCTGAACCCCTTAAAAGTGACCGGAAAACTGCGTAAATCTTAGTAGGGAAGAGGTTGTAAAGGCCTGCCAACCCAATGCGATCGATCGGCCCGTGCCACTACTCGTTTATGAATTGGCCATTGGCTGTGATACAGTCAGCACGAGAAAATTGGGCGTTGCAAGCAGTATTCAGGCGGTCGCAACTATCTTGTGAAATTAAGAGGCTTGTGGAATTAAGAGGAGACCTATGCAACAAAAACTAACACCCCTTGTTTTGTTGAGTACCATAATTGGTCTCGGAGCAGGCGCTACGGCCCAAGCTATTAGCCCCCCATTGGCAGAACTATCGGCAAACCCACCGGC
>NZ_JADEXP010000436.1 GCF_015207065.1 Leptolyngbya cf. ectocarpi LEGE 11479
CCATATTTTCGGGTAGTTGACGAACTCGCTTGCCGAAATGGTTCAAAAATCTGGGCCAGACGGTCCTCGGGAATTCCAATCCCCGTATCTCGCACAGCAAAGTGCAGTAATATCGACTGCTCAGACGGGTGGGACCAGCGCGTGACAGGAGCCCCTAAATCATCACTCGATGCCGGTTGCACGACCACCGCAACTTCCCCATGATCGGTAAATTTCACGGCATTACTCAGTAAATTGAGCAAAATCTGTCGCAGCCGAATAGGGTCGCTAATAATCACTGGCGGAGTTTTGGGATCCACCATATAAACCATATCCAAGGGCTTGTTCGTAGCTCGCGTAGCGACAATATCCAAACTCTCTTCAATGGAGTTACGTAAGTTGACCGGATGCTCTTCTAGAACCAGTCGCCCTGCCTCAATTTTAGAAAAATCGAGCACATCATTAATCAGCGCTAGCAGGGCCTGACTACTATTTTGAATCGTCTCACTAAATTCTCGCTGTCTAGGATCCAAGGGAGTCTCCTGCATCATCTCGGAGATCCCGATAATGGCATTTAGCGGAGTGCGCAACTCGTGGCTCATTGTCCCCAGAAACTCATTGCGCGCTTGGAGCATAGCACTGCTACGTAACCGATCAGTAAAGATAATTAATCCTTCTGTAAGACTCAGCAACACAATTGGCATCGCCACTGGTAGGGCATAATTCTGAAAGCGAGCGCCGAAGCAAATTATCACCCATAGACTAGCCCCCAACACCCAAAGCCCCACTTGGCGTAAAAATGAACGTCCCTGTAATGCCCCACTCATCAGGGGGCCTGATAAAAATATAAATAAGTAAACTAACCACTGACTGGGTATACGTAACCAGTTTTCTTCTAAAAGATTATGTAGTACAGCAGCATAGACATACACGCCGCCCACTCGATCATTATCAAAGGGGGTGCGGAGATCTCGATCAGTACCCGTGCCCGTTACACCGACAAGAATAATCTTATGAGTTAGCTGGTCAGGGGGAATCTTGCCGTCTAGAACGTCAATCAAACTGGCAAACTTGATCCGCTCCACAGGTCCAGGCCAGTTAAGTAATAATTGATTATCGGGTAACGCGGGTAAGGCAATAACATCACCGGTCGCACTATAAACAGCCGCCGTAGCCGCTGCCAGAGAAAGGCGATTGTTTATAGAGAGTCGGTGGCGACGGGTAATGCCATCAAAATCACTACTCTCATCTATGCGGCCACTTTTCTGGGCATTGTTGCTTAACAGAGAATTAGCATTCAAGGGTTGCCCATCTGTACTGATGGTGGCAGCGAGAATCACCCCTCCATGCTCAGCCATCGCTTCAGCCAACACCTTGTCATCAGGATTAGGCTCTGACATCAAAATGTCAAAGGCAACTAACCGGTTACCAGACTCCATCAACTTCTGTAGGAGATCGGCGTAGTATTTTCGCGGCAGTGGGTGCATCCCCAACTGTTGAAACGTGGGATCATCGATACCAATCACCACTAACTCATCACTCCAAGGCTGCGGCCCCCGCAGGCGAGTCAGCGCATCAGACGCGAGATCTTCAAGATAAATAAATGCACCAAGAGACGACAAAGAAGCAACCACACCACTGACCAGCAAACCTGGCAGCAGCGGCTCACATCGTCGTAGCACTGTGCGCCAATTAGGGAACCGCCAGCTCATAGACTTGCTTTGTGCCAAGGGGAGTAACGATGGTGACTTGAATCCGTCGATTATCAGGAAGCGGCAACTCTAGCTCAAAGTTACCCTCGCGGTCGATTTCTTGAGTCTCTTCATCGACCACTAATAAGTTGACTGGAAACGTGTTGCCTGCGATCGCAATAAATGACTGACCATCACGACGCTGCCGCTCTATGCGCAACAGATTTAAATTGGGTTCTTCAGTAATGGGAACAGGGTCCGACGGAGGTTCTCCTGGAATTGTGTAATTCTGAAACCCAGCATTCACTGGGACAGAAACCCCTTGAGCTTCAGAGACAACACGCCCTTCCTCGACCACCAGAGAAGAACGACCACTGGGCTGAATAGCGATTCCCAAATTTGTCCCTCTCACGCCATTAACACCGGCGGGTGTACGAATCTCTAAACGAGAATCTGGATTGGTAAAGGGTCTGACAAACACTCTAGCCTGGCCACGGGTGACATCCAGTTCAGTAACCTTGCCTCCCCTAGGAGTTGTATAAAATTGAAGAATTCTGAGCGTTGTATTTTCAGAAACGCTAACAAAGCCGACCTCAGTATCAATAGCCAGCCGTGCTAGCGCGCCGGAGCCTGTATTTAAGCCCTCACCAACCGCGCTCAAACGTTGACCGAGCTGGGCCGGACGCCACTGTCCACCTTGCAGAAACTCAACAGTCCCACTCAAATTACGAACTTCTAACCACCGATCTACCCGCACTGAGAGAGGTTGTTGTGCACTGGTCTCTAGCGCCACACCAGCCATCATGACAGCTAAGCTAGTCAGCACCGCAATGCGGTTGGGACGAAAACAACGAGCTAGAACACTGTGATTTAGCCTAACCATAGCTATAGGCCCTTCTCAATATGCTGTGTACCAATTACTAATTGCATCATGTCACGCCTCTACATCAGTGATCCCATGGGTCATTAAAATGGCCTGGGGATTCAGGCCATTTGGCCGAAACATTTGAAACTCAGGCACCTCGGGCTTTTATCATCAGGCTACAGCCACCAGAATGCCCCTATCGCCCCAGCCGATTACGATGGATTATCCGCGTGTCTACCCCCAGAGAATCGCTAATCAGCTCAGCGAGATCCTGCGCCTCACGATAATTAGCAAACGATGCTACTTGGATATAGCTACCCAACCGTGAGGATGTCAAAAACGCATCCGGCACACATGTGCGGATCACAGGCAAGTTTGCTTGTGGATCGGTAGTCGATAGAACAATATACGGTTGAGTGCGGACATGGCCAATCACAATAATGCCATCATCCCTCTCAAAGGTATTAAATGTTTGAGGTGATGCAAAAAAACTACAGTCTTCCGATTGTGCCCAGCCCCTAGAACTCGGCAACAATAGACACATGCTGACAGTAGTTACAAAACAGATGATCTGTCGCAAACCATTCAAACCTGGATCTCCATCACTAAAGAGACTTCTAAATCATATCAAGCCCGATTAACATTAGCGTCAGGCTCCTGAGCCTGACGCTAATTGAAGACAGGTCCTGCAATGTGAAAATTACTTATCTTCTTTTGAATTATTTTCGGTTTTGATCGATAGCTGGATAACGTCACGATGGGTAACGACGTGGGCTGACGTCAGGATATGCCCCGTCATTAAGGTTGAGGTCACCCGCTGATGCCCCAGATGATCGCCGGACGGCATCGCTGTCGTTGCTGCTGAGAATGAAGGCGATGGCGTATGTCGCTGATGAGGTTCAGGCATCTGAGCCGGCACTTTGGAGGAAGATTGGGGAATCCCCGTACTGACGCCTGACG
The DNA here is from genome assembly GCF_015207065.1 of Leptolyngbya cf. ectocarpi LEGE 11479. Taxonomy (GTDB): domain Bacteria; phylum Cyanobacteriota; class Cyanobacteriia; order Phormidesmidales; family Phormidesmidaceae; genus Leptothoe; species Leptothoe ectocarpi. The sequence continues at coordinate 3,496 of NZ_JADEXP010000436.1, forward strand.
CCAAGACTAAGACTAGCAACCCTAGGGTCAAAGGCTGCACAATTATCTCCATCCATACACGCCGCACAAGGTCTAGGGGCGAAACCTTGGGATCTACTGATGGAATCATAACTTTATGAAGAGATGCAACAAAAATAAGTGCTTCAACACACGATCAGCAACTACGACTGCAACGTATCTTAAAGGATATTACAAAAGTCAATATTTTGTATTGCGAATTCGTATGATTCTCACAGCAAGTCGTGATTACATCCTCAGGCAGACTCCTCAGTAACGAATCCTAGGGTCAACATAGGCATTGAGAATATCGATGGCAATGCTGACCAACGCAACAATCGTGCCAAAAAACGTCATTAGTCCCTGGACAACCTCGTAGTCCCGCTGGGAAATGGCTTCAAAAAAACGGTTAGCCAGTCCTGGCCAAGAAAAGGTCACTTCCGTTAGTACGGTGCCCCCGAGTAATGAGGCAAATGTGAGCCCCAGAATAGTGATCACTGGAATCAGGGCATTTTTCAGGGCATGGACAGTGATGATGCGAAATTCGGGAATGCCCCGAGCCCGAGCGGCCTCTACATAGTCAGCTCGCAAGGTTTGTTTGAGGTTGACCCGCACCATGCGCTCAAATACACCGCTGATCAAAATACCTAGGGTAAGACTGGGTAATGCCAGATGATGGAGGGCGGTGCCAAACTGGTTGAAATTGGCCTGGAGTAAACTGTCGAGCAAATATAAGCCGGTCGGACCGGCGGGTGGTGTTTGGGCCAAAGGAAAACGGGTGCCAATGGGAAACCACCGCAGCTGTACAGCAAATATTAGCTGCAAAATCATGCCAAACCAGTACATGGGAGTAGCATAGGTGAGAATGCCAAACAACCGGCCACCGGCATCAATCGGGGTGTTGGGTCGCGATGCGGCAATTGAACCGACGGTAATACCGACAATGGCGGCTACGGTCAGACCACAGAGGGTGAGTTCAACGGTGGCAGGAAAATGATCGCCAATAATTTGCCAGACGGTTTGACCTTGACTGGCGATAGAGCTGCCCAGGTCAAACTTGAGTAGGTGCCCCAGGTAGTCTAGATATTGGAAAAATAGGGGTTGATCGAGACCAAGCTGCGATCGCAACGCCTCCTTAGCCTCAATCGGTGCCCTTGGCCCCAATAGCGCATCCACCGGATCCCCTGGTGTGGCCCGCATTAATAAAAACACCACTGTCGTGATCGTCCAGATCATCAGGGGTGCCAGCATCAATCGCGACAGCACATAGTAGCGCAGCGCATTCGATCTAGATGACATGCATTTTTCCCATATCTAACCAAATAGATTCCCATGTAG
>NZ_JADEXP010000437.1 GCF_015207065.1 Leptolyngbya cf. ectocarpi LEGE 11479
AGATTGCCCTTGACGGCAGCTCCCGCGTAGAACATCAGCGGTAGCCCCAATAAAAAGCCATACCAAGCCGGTTGGCAATGCCAGAGAAAAATTCGCGACAGAAACCGCCGCAAGCCCACCCACCCACCGTAGTAAGAGATCAGGATAAATGCCGCTACCGCAGGAGCCCACACCGCCAGAATAAAGAGCGGATGATGGCCACTGATCTCGCCAAATAAGGCCCCCATTAGTCCTGGCAATAGGATATACAGTGCCAAAATGCCCCAGGCTAAGCCAAAGGTGATTAACAGAAAGGGGGCCAGGGCAATCCAGGGAACCAGCCATTGCTGGGTATGAGGTGAGTTAAGATTCATGAGATATCTCTCGCTTGGAGTTTGGGAAAGTGAGATCGCGGCGATCGTTGAATATTCTGTTCTCGGGTATTATTTACCCACCAGGGCTGTATCGCGAGCCAGACAACCATCTTCCATATGGACAATGCGATCGGCAATATCGAGAATACGGGTATCGTGAGTAACCAGCAAAATAGTGCAGCCTTGCTGTTTTGCTAGTCTTTGCATGATCTCGACCACATCTCGGCCAGACTTGCTGTCTAGGGCAGCGGTAGGTTCATCAGCGAGAACGATTTTAGGTTCGCTAACGAGGGCTCTTGCGATCGCAACTCGCTGCTTCTGTCCCCCCGACAAACTATCTGGATAGTAGCTAACCCGATCTCCTATACCAACCGCCTCCAGAATTGCCCGAGAGCGTTGAATCCGGTCCTCAAGCGACAGATTTTCATGCAGCCGCAGCGACATCCCCACGTTCTGCTGCGCCGTCAAACAAGCCAACAGATTATGAGCCTGAAAAATAAATCCAATCTGATTACGCACCTGCACCAGCTGCTGTTTCGTAGCCCCGTATAGCTCTTGACCCAGAATGTTAACACTGCCTTCCTGCACCGACCGTAACCCTGCAATTAGCGTCAGCAAAGTAGTCTTACCACTTCCTGAAGGTCCAGTTAACAACACAATTTCCCCCGCACAAATATCTAAATCCACATCGAACAACACTGGCTTACGCAGCTCGCCCTTGCCAAAGGCATGGTTTAAGTGACGTACGGTGACAACAGGAGGGTGAGTCATAATTGTGGCTAAAGATGGGAAGAGAGGAGAATTATTTTAGTAGAGTTTTTCTTTTAAAACACATCAGCTGGATCGGCAGAACGCAGCTTCCGCATCGAAATGGCGGCTGAAATCATACACATAGCTACCGTTGCAGTAAAAACTTGCAGGGTTACACCTAGACGCATTCCCAAAGGAATGTTGGTCAAATAGGCCAGCAGCTGATACATGCCTAATGAGACGCCATAGCCAGGTAAAAAGCCAAGTATTGCCAGAATAGTGGCTTCTTGAAAAACCACTATCAACAGCCTTCGATCTGAGTAGCCCATCGCTTTAAGGGTGGCATATTCTGGCAGATGGTCGTTAACGTCGGAATACAACACCTGATTAACAATTACAATGCCAACCACCAGACCCATAATGGCTCCAAAATTGAAGATCACCCCCGAGGGTTGGCTTGCCCAGAAGCCAATTTCAGTTTGAATAAATTCTTCGGGGGTAACTACTTTAACTTCCTGTGGTAAACGGCTCTCAAGGGTCTGTCGAACAGTTTCAAGGTCGGCATTGGGTTCTAGGGTTAAGGCCCCTACATTGACGGTATCGAGGCTGTCTGGACCCGTGAACCGTAAATAGTTCGAGTCGCTGGTAATCAGGTGTCCCTCAGTAAAAATGCTGCTCCCTAGGGTAAACAATCCTTCTACTTTGATGCGATGTCCTGAGAGTTCGGTGGTAACTGTTTTGCCCTGAGCCAGAGCTTCTGTTACAGGACCGACCTTGGGCTGAGTTTTTCGATCCAGTAAGATTACATTGGGTAGTTTAATCAGATCGAGTTGCTGATCGACTTCGGGCAAGTCTAGAACAGGATGAGCAGGGTCAAACGCAAGGATCATCATTTCAGTGCCTTCGCCATCCCAAGGATTGATCCACGCACCACCACCAAAATAAAACGGGTCAGCAGAGGCGACTCCTTCAACGGCATTGGCCTGATATAGGTGTCGTCGAGAGAACGTATGACCGAAATAAAGTGCCTCTGTACGCTGGCTCAGCAAGACTAGATCAGCCCGCAGATTTTTGTGGACAAACGTGGAGCCTTCAAACAACATGCTTTGAAACCCCAGCATCGTAAAGATTAAAATGTCGGCAAAGGCTACACCCACCAAGGCCACCAGCAATCGTACTTTTTGATGGCTTAGCTGCGCCCAACCAAGGGGCGGCTCTTGATGCAAACGTTTGAATAATGTCTTAAAAGAAAGCGGTTTCATAGCCAACCCTCTTAACGCTCGACATCTATCGTAATACGTACCTGTAGATTAGTTAGACTCGCTATCTTATCGTTATCGTCAGGGTCGATGCGAACCTTTACTTCGACTACTCGTGCATCTTTATCTGCGGCAGGATCGGCATCGATTACATCTTGTTTTTTGATTTGCATCCCAACATGATCGATGGTGCCGCGAATCTCACCCTCAAAGCCGCCATGTTCACTAATTACGGTCGCTCGCTGCCCTGGCTTCACTAACCCAACATCGGTTTCGTAAACTTCTGCGATCGCATACATCTGCGCGGTACGCCCCAACTCTACAATGCCTTGGCTGGTATTCACCTGTTCACCTACATGGGTGTTAATTTTCAAAATTTGGCCCGCCACCGGCACCCGCACATAGTAGTCTTCCAGCTCTGCTTTGATGCGATTGACTTGAGCAACGGCATGGTCCAGCTCCGCCTGGGCAGCCTGCAAATCAACCGGGCGCACTTCCTCAAGTTTGTCCAATAAGGCCTGCTCGTGTCGAATCCGTTCTCCTAAGGTAGATACCGTATTCTCCAAGTGGGCTTTAGCTTCACTCAAAGTGGCCTGGGCCGTTTCAAAGGTCTCTCGCCGTTCGTCACGTACGACCGTCTCAACAGCTCCTTCCTCATGCAGATGATGATATCGCTGATAGGTTTGTTCAGCATTGCGCAGCTCAGCCTGAGCACTGACAATTTCAGCCTGCCGCTCAATCGTTTCAGTCCGAAGCTGAGCCTCCAACTGGTTGATAGTCGCCTGTTGAGCGGCAATATCAGCAATCTTTGCCTCTCCAGTTGCGATTTGGGCTCGCCTGGTCTGGTAGATAACTACATTCTGTTGTGCTTCTGTGAGTTCAGCCTGCTTTTTGTCTAATCCTTGAAGAATTGCGATCACCTCTCCCGCTTCTACCCAGTCTCCTTCAGCCACTAAGAGCTGATTTACACGGCTATCCTGAGCGTTGGCGACCGAGAGCTTTATAACTTCCCCCTGGGGCTCTAATCGCCCCAGAGCCGTGACAGATTGAACCGGCAGAATTTCGACCTGAACGTCCTGAGTCGGCTGCTGTTGGGCCTGGGATAGAATAAAGTAGGTGCCCATTGAGCCCAGTAGTAGAATTGCGATCGCGCCCGTGAGCCAGGACCGAGAAAATGATTTTCGATGAAGAATATTAGTCATTTTGCCAACCCTCAGATCTGGTGTTGACTTTGTTAACGGTTTGAAATCTCCACTTAGATTTTACGTTAGAGTAAATATACCTAGGGGAAAAGCTTACAAGTCTTATCGCTATTAAAACTAATACTCCCTAGCTCCTGTATTAATGCTCGAAGATCGCAACACCGAGGAGAATTCCATGGAACGCGAAGAGCTATTAGAACGATATGCATCTGGAGAACGAGATTTCAGCAAAGTTAATCTAAGCGGCGTAAATCTGGCTGGAGAAAAACTCAGCGGTATTAATTTAATCCGAGCTAATTTGTCCCATACCATCCTGGAAAATGCCAATCTGAGTGGTGCCTTTCTCGTCATGGCCAATCTGAGCGGTGCGAATTTACGCGGGGCCACTTTGATTGTTGCCAATTTAAGTGGGGCCAATCTCGAACAGGCCAGTCTGCAGCATGCTAACCTCTGTGAAGCAGTGCTCACGGGAACGCTTCAGTCCCAGATTGATCTATCGTCAGCCAGCCTACAAGGAGCCATCCTGGCCGGTGCAAGTTTACAGCAAGCAAATTTACAGCAGGCAGATCTGCATGGGGCCAATCTCTATGGGGCTGATTTGCAAAACGCCGATCTCAGTCAGGCCAAGCTTACCCGCACTAACTTACGTGAGGCCAATTTGCAAGGAGCAATTTTGCCTGAGATCCAACTGCAGGAGATTCCCCTGTTAGGATGCTAGACCCAGCATTGGGCAACATTTTGGTGATTGTCATGAAAACAAATGATTTACTAACCCAGTACGCGGCTGGAGAACGCCAGTTTCAGCAAGTGAATCTGAATGGAGCCAGTCTATATCGGGCCGAGCTAGAAGCAATCGTACTTGCAGACGCCAGCCTGATCGGCACAAATTTTAGCGGGGCGACTCTCAGCGGAGCCGATCTCAGTCAGGCTAACTTAATTGGAGCCAATCTCAGTGGAACTGACCTGAGATCGGCCAATTTGAGGGGGGCCTCGGTGATTGGAGCCAATCTTAGTGGGGCCAAATTAGGAGAAGCAAACCTGGCCGAGATTACTTTAAATGGGGCTAATCTCAGCGCCGCTAATTTGAGTAAAGCGAATTTTAGGGCCGCCTCATTGGCTAGAGCCAACTTAGCGGGGGCTGTTTTGAGTCATGTGAACCTTCAAGGAGCCAATTTATCTGGCACTAACTTAAGCTATGCCAGCTTAATCAACGCAGATTTAAGTCAAGCCAATTTAGAGGGAGCTAACTTAGTT
>NZ_JADEXP010000438.1 GCF_015207065.1 Leptolyngbya cf. ectocarpi LEGE 11479
AGTCCTAGCTTAGCGCTCCTGCATCCATGGAGAAGTAACTGCAGCACCGACTTGCTTATCGGGTAAAACTGATTGACGAACTCTCCCTTTGATAGTGAGAATAGGTGGGTATAACGCAGCTTTAACACCGTGACTGATATTAAGCCTTCCATGAGTCCCAAACTCGAACGCCCCAAAAAAGGGTTTAACGAATATGCCGAACAGCTCAATGGCCGAGCTGCCATGGCGGGCTTTTTGATTTTGATCGCTATTGAGTATTTCACTGGAAGTAGTATCGTTTCACTCATTGGCCTCAAGTAATCCTTGCCGAATCGTCTTCAGTCATAGGCGATATACTAAGAAACAAGGATTTAACTTGCCCTCCCTTTTCCTCACGGGTGTTCCATGGCAACCCCTATAAGACAAAAGGAAGGGCATAGGCGCACAACTTTTTGTCCTATGGCTCAGGCAAAACTTAAGCCTTTGACGTTTGTGGAATATCTGAACTACGACGATGGTTCAGACATTCGCTACGATTTGCTGAGCAATGGAGACCTAATTCCAGTACCAAATGAGTCTGAGGAGAATGACTATTTGGCGATGGTTTTATTTATGAAGCTATCGGCACTGGTCAATTTCAGGTTGATTAAGCCCCACACTCTCGCCATGGAGGTTGAGCCAGTGGGCGATCGCTACAAAAATCGTCGGCCTGATTTAGTCGTCCTTGAGCCTCAGCATCTGCAGCTAGACAGCATTATTAAGCAGAACGCCTTACCGTTGGGAGCAATGCCCCCTCGGTTCATTGCTGAAATTGTCAGCCCTGGCAATACGTCGAGCGATAACTATCGTCGCGACTATGAATGGAAGCGACAGCAGTACCAGCAGTGGGGAATTCCGGAATATTGGATCATTGATCCATCAAGATTGACGATTACTGCTCTAAACCTAACAGCCGGTATTTATCAGGAAAAAACGTACAAAGGCGGTGAGACCATTATTTCTTTAGCCTTTCCTACATTGAAATTGACTCCTGACTCCCTTTTTGAACATTAAAATCACGATATCCCGTTTATCGGTATGAGCATAGGTAGACCGTTATGACCATTGCCCAAAATCCAGCGACGCCTCAAACAACGCCTCGGGTGATGACTCTAGAGGAGTATTTGAACTACGACGATGGCACCGACACACGCTATGAGCTGGCAGATGGGATTTTAGTTGTAATGCCAGCAGAACACTCGCTTAACAATACAATTGCTCTTTTCTTAGTAGTCTACTTTGCGACACACCTAGGAATTTCTCACCGGCTTTTTGCCACAGGACATCAAATTCAGGTGCCCTCTGAAAGGGTATCTGCTCGTCAGCCCGACTTAATTGTGCATTCAGAAGCATCGGCTACCGCTATTTTGGCAGACGGCAAATTACTCCGTCTGGGACAGCCAGCTCCTCATTTAGTGGTAGAAGTGGTCTCTAGCAGTGATACCGATAAAAAATCACGGGACCGGGACTATGTTGAAAAGCGTCGGGAGTATGCTCAGCGGGGTATACCAGAGTACTGGATTATTGATCCGATAGCGGCAATGGTGCAGATACTAGTCCTGGTAGATGGCGTATATCAAGAACACACGTTTGTCGGCGCTGCTCAATTAGTTTCGGCAGGCTTTTCTGAACTAACGCTGACAGCGGAGCAGGTGCTAAACGCGGGGCTGGAAGTGCCCGAAAGGATCTGATAACGGCCTTTCCCCGCCTTCCTCAGCTACAAAAAAAGGTGAATGGTAAAACCATCCACCCCCTTGCTAGCCGGAGCAAGTTTGTCGGCTATGCCACGGCAGCTATCCCTGAACAGAGAAGCTGCCGTGGTTAGGCTACTTGTCGCCTTCTTCTGAGAATTCGGCATCGATAACGTCGTCGTCACCGCCGCCACTGGGGGCTTCGCCGCCGCCACTCGCAGCACCTGCATCTGCCGCTGCCGCTGCCGCTGCATCCGCGCCACCGTACATGTTACTGCTGAGGGCGAAGAGCGCCTGCTGCAGGGACTCAGTACCCGCTTTGATCTTGTCAGTATCGTCAGATGCGATCGCATCTTTCAGACTGGCAATCTCAGTTTCTACCTTGGCCTTATCGTCATCAGAAACCTTGTCACCCAGTTCACCCATCTGCTTCTCAGCCTGGTATACCAGCGAGTCGGCCTGGTTCTTAACATCGATCTTCTCGCGACGATCCTTGTCTGCAGAGGAATTGGCCTCAGCATCGCGTACCATCCGATCGACTTCATCGTCAGATAGGGTGGATGCGCCGGTAATGCTGATGGACTGTTCCTTACCAGTGCCCTTATCTTTAGCGGTCACGTTCAAGATACCGTTGGCGTCGATATCAAAGATCACCTCAATTTGAGGTACACCCCGAGGAGACGGGGGGATGCCATCTAGACGGAATACACCCAAGTCCTTGTTGTCATTGGCCATTTCCCGCTCACCTTGCAGGACATGGATTTCAACGTTGGTTTGTCCGTCAACTGCGGTGGAGAACACCTCGGACTTCTTGGTAGGAATTGTGGTGTTTCTGGGGATTAGTTTGGTCATGACGCCACCCAGCGTTTCCACACCCAAAGATAGGGGAGTAACGTCGAGGAGCAAGATGTCTTTGACTTCACCAGCCAGTACACCACCCTGAATGGCGGCACCAATGGCCACAACTTCGTCAGGGTTAACGCTTTGGTTAGGCTCTTTACCCAGAATCTTAGTAACCAGATTTTGCACCGCAGGAATCCGCGTGGAACCCCCTACCAGTACGATTTCGTTGATATCGTTTTTAGATAGCTTGGCGTCGCGGATGGCGTTTTCTACCGGCACACCACAGCGGTCAATGAGGTCAGCTGCTAGCTCCTCAAACTTGGCCCGAGTTAGGGTTAGATCCAGGTGCTTAGGACCGTCTTGGGTGGCGGTAATAAAGGGCAGGTTGATTTCTGCTTGGGTAACGCTAGAGAGTTCAATTTTGGCCTTTTCAGCTGCCTCAGTTAGACGCTGCAGGGCCTGCTTGTCTTTCCGTAGGTCAATGCCCTCTTGGGACATAAACTGCTCAGCCAGGTGGTCTACGATCTTCTTGTCAAAATCGTCACCACCCAGGTGGGTGTCACCTGATGTGGACAGTACTTCAAAGACGACATCCCCTACTTCTAGAATGGAAACGTCAAAGGTACCGCCACCTAAGTCAAAGACCAAAATGGTTTCGTTACTCTTCTTGTCGAGACCGTAGGCTAGGGCTGCAGCGGTCGGCTCATTGATGATCCGCAGTACTTCTAGGCCTGCAATCCGTCCAGCGTCCTTGGTGGCCTGACGCTGAGAGTCGTTGAAGTAGGCAGGAACCGTAATAACTGCCTGGGTGACTTGATCGCCAAGATACTTACTAGCGTCGTCAGCCAGCTTACGCAGTACCTGGGCAGAAATTTCTTCGGGGGCAAACTGCTTGTCAGCGTTTGTACATTCGATTTTTACATTGCCGTTTACGTTTAGAACGTTATAGGGCACTTCTGAGGACTCATTGCCCACTTCATCGTTGCGACGGCCAATAAAGCGCTTAACCGAGTAAAACGTGTTTACCGGGTTCATCACGGCCTGGCGCTTGGCGATTTGACCCACAAGGCGGTCACCGCTCTTGGCGTAGGCAACGACAGAGGGTGTGGTGCGAAAGCCCTCTGCGTTCGCGATTACAGTGGGCTTACCCCCTTCCATTACAGCAACTACAGAGTTTGTAGTTCCTAAGTCAATTCCAACTACTTTTCCCATATCAATTCATTGCTCCGGCGTAATAGTGGCTTTCCTGTAAACCTTGCAAACTTGGTTTGAAAGCTCATTACTATAGTGCTAATCCAGAGCGATTCTCTGAAGGGGGGGTTACCGAACCTGGATTTCGGTTTTGCGGTGGGTTAGCCAGTCTAAAGCTAATTAGAGGCCAAAATTTGCTCGTCTAAATCAAAGTCCACTGCTTGTTCAGACTGGCAGTAATCTTGCTCATAGGAGTCCTTTAATCCCTGGACTAGGCCATAGCGGGGGGTCCATCCCAAGTCTTGCTTAGCCTTATCAATAGCGGCAAAAAAGTGCTGTACCCGCATGGGGAATGCCTTGCGTTTGCCAAAGTCGAATTGTTTGGGGTCGTAGTGGTGAATATCTGGCGTAGATTTTCCCATGGCCTCAGCGCAGGCATGGGCTAGACCGTCAAAGGTGACATAGCGCTCGCCTGAAATGTTGTAGATCTGCCCAACGGCTTTGGGATTACCCAAAATGGCTACCATGGCGTGGGCTAGATCTTCGCAATGTCCGAGCTGTGTGATCGCCTTGCCATTGCCAGGAATGGGTAACGGTCGGTTCTGACTGAGGCGGTCAAAAAACCATTTTTCCAGAGGATTATAGTTCTGCGGACCATAGATATAGACAGGCCGAATGGAGGTAAAGGGGATGCCTTGTTGGATCAAATAGTCTTCGGTGTGATGCTTACCCTTGTGACGACTGTTGGGGTCAACAGGATCGCCTTCGATGTGGGGCATCTGCTCACTTTTGAGATAGACGCCGGCTGAACTGACATAGATAAAGTGTTTGACGGTGCCGCCAAAGAGTTCGACCAGGGGCTGGGTGTCGCTCAGCTCACGACCGTTATTGTCATAGATGGCATCAAAGGTTTTGTCAGCTAGGGCGGCTTTTAGGGCATCGGGGGATTTGCGATCGCACCTAATAACATTCACCCCTTCAGGCCCAGGACGATTCCCCCGATTGAGCAAGGTCACCTCGTGCCCCGCTGCGAGCAGCAACCGCG
>NZ_JADEXP010000439.1 GCF_015207065.1 Leptolyngbya cf. ectocarpi LEGE 11479
GACCAGATCGTTTCCGGGGGACAGTTGATGGTTGTAGTGGCGCTAAAAGATTTCATAGGGCTGGACTCTATTAGTAGTGTACTTTATAGCGTTTGCCGGTTGAGATGCATACAGTTTGGTGATGTAAGGGAATGGGGAATGGGGTGTATTCGATGCGTGTGAGAAGCGCTATATGTAAGTATGGCGAGCGCAAAGGTTAATCAGGGCTTAAACGAGCTTACCAGCCAGCCAATGCTGCTCACTATTAACAACGGTAACAGCCAATTCCCCCATCGTACATAGGGTGTTATTGTATCGCGTCGATAAATTGTTTTTACCTGAGCATCATAGGTTTTGGGTTCCGATATCCACTGTGTCTGCCCATGGGGGTTCACAGCTGCTGACAAACCGGTATTGGTACTTCGTGCCGCCCATCGGTCTGTTGCAATCGCCTGGATCACATCATGGCCGTGGTGCTGGCCCATCATCCGGGGTGGATATGGATCATTGTTGGACGCGGTCAGAATAAACTGTCCTCCTTGGGCGACCTGACGTCGCACAATCCAGCCATAGGCGGAGTCATAGCAAATCCCCACGGCGGCAGGGCCTACACCAGATTCAAACTGAGGCTGCTGGGCCGCGCCAGGAATCATTGTGGTGTCAAGGGGCGATAGACGTCGAATGAGTCCTCCTAGCAATGACTGGAGGGGAATATATTCTCCTAAAGGGACCAGCTTTATTTTGTTGTACTGGTTGATAGCGCGGGTCTCGGTTTGTTGTGGCGTGGATTTTAAAGACTCAGGTAACAGCGCAATGAGACTCTGATACATGTGAAACTCTTCAGTGGGGGCTATGACAAAAGTTCCTAGCCACAGGGGGATTTTGGTAGTCTGTACCGCCCGGTAAAACAGATTATTATCACGTAGGCGATGCCTCCAAATCTCGGGAATGGCTCCCTCTGGGGTCAGAACCGCATCAGCTCCGGCCTCGGCGAGCTGTTTGTAGCTACTGAGGTAGCGATCGCGAGCCTGACGGATACCCGCCTGGGTGAGCTTTTCTCGGGTGGGAATATTGCCCTGAATTATACCAACACGAATCGCTTCGGAGTCTTTATCTGCTAAGGGTTGTTGATAAAGACTCCAGCCGATCAGATGGATGACACACAGTAAGCTTAAAGCGGCTGCTAACCAGGGCTGAGGTCCAAGCGACCCTATGGGAACCTCGTCAAGGCGGGCCTGAAAACGAGTCTGCAACCAGGAAAATAGACCGGCTGCCATCAAACCGTTGACAGCTACAATGGCGGCGGTAATGGTTAAATAGCCGGATAGTCGGGCCAGATGTAGTACAACCAGGTTGTCTGGGCTTTGGGTAATGGCCAAGGATGTGCCATAGATGGGACTCAGGCTGGCGAGGGCTTCGAGGGTACACCAGAGGGTCGTGCCGATAATAATGTAGCCAAAAGTATGGCCAAACTGACCCGACCGGAGCGGGGATAGTCGACGCTTTAGGAGCACCATTAGCAGTGCCCAGGCCATGGGGATGCAGGCTCCCCAGAGGGTGACGATAACGTAGGCGGCGGTTGCGATCGCAATACTCCCAACCCAAGGCACCCCCAGCCACATTAGCGGATGTAAATGTAGTACCCAGGTCAGCAGTGTCCCCTGATAGCCCAGGCCCCACAGCAGTCCACCCAGGGCAGCCTGTCGCGGAGTACCACCGCGATAACTCACCAACCACAGCGGTACCAACGCCACCCAGGCCAACGGCCAAACCGGCCACAGTCCCATGAAAACACCGCCTACCATTAGGCTTAGCGGTCCCAGCCAGTTTACAGATTCCTTTGATAAGCGCCCTTGCCTGTGGGCAACCGGCCAGATGTTTCTACCCTTCACACCTATAGCGAACTCGAATTCAAACTATCCGCTTCCCCTTTGGTCTGCGGTAGATGCAGCCCGCACTCCTGCTTCATCCCCTTAAACCGAGTATCGCGCTCATTGTCATCATCAGCTGTGAGCGGGCGGCTAGAATGCCAGTCACCGACTGTGACGTATCCTTGCTCAAACAGCGGATGGTAAGGCAGATCGTGAGCCTTTAAATATTGATACACATCCCGCGAGTGCCAGGACAAAATCGGATGCAGCTTATAGATGTCATTTTGCTTGGCAATGCGGCCTAACGTTTGGCGATGGGAGGTTTGATTGGCCCGCAGTCCCGCCAGCCAGGCTTTGGCCCCTAGTTCTGTCAGCGCTCGCTGCATGGGCTCTACTTTACGGATGTAGTTATATCGGTTGAGCGCTTCTACATTATCCTGATCCCACAGCCGTCCATGGAGGGCCTCCATCCGAGCCGGACTCATGGCAGACTGGTAAACCTTGAGGTTGAGGTTGAGCCGCTGGGTCAGCTCGTCTGCAAACCGATAGGTTTCAGCCGGGAGATAGCCCGTATCGATCCAGATGACAGGAATATTTGGCAAGGCTTGAGTGACCAGATGCAGCATGACGGCTGATTGAATCCCAAAACTGGTACTCATCACCAAAGAGTTACCAAAGGTTTCAGCCCCCCAGGAAACCAGTTCGGAGGCATCCATCTCGCTTAAGGTTTTGTTGAGTGCTTCAAGATCTAGCTCGCTTTCTAGCACTGCATTTGCCATAGTTTCAGCTGCTCCATGATGCCAAAGATCCCAGAGATACCAGGTAGCTCTGCTTCATCATTGCATCATAACGGACCGGCTTTTCTAAAATTGTTTACCCAGACTACTCTAAGGCTTAGCTGCCGGTACTGTATTACCCGGTTCAGAATGCTGCTCAAGAAATGTGAGCACATCGGCACACCACTGCAGCCAGCTGGTTTCGTAGGCAATGCCTCGCTTGAGGGTGAGGTACTTAAACTGCAGCTCTACTGAAGGATCGGCCTCAGCTAGACACATCTCCTCCATGGTCCGATACTCCTCTAGCTGAGCCTGATGGAGCGTCTGCCGGTGGTGCAGCTCCTTCAGCAATAGCTCACGGGGCATTTTGTAGCCAATCATCACCTTGACCAGCAAATCTTCTCGGATTTGGGTACGTTCCGTAGGCTCTGCGTACCAGCGAGTCAGCTCGACCCAACCCGGCTCGGTAATGCTGTAAATCTTCTTGTCCGGTTTGCCCTCCTGGGGCACCTTCTCAAAATCAACCCAGCCCTGGGCCTCCATTTTGGATAACTCTCGGTACACCTGCTGCTGGGTGGCTTTCCAATAGCAGCTCAGCCCTTCATCAAAGCGCTTACTAATGTCGTATCCACTATCGGGCCGTTGGGCTAACAATGCCAGGATGGTGTGGGCTAAGGCCATAGGAATTTACAAACCAGACTAACTAAAACAGCCTTATTAAGGCTTTGATTGACATATTCAACATGTTGAGTATACATTATGGAAAACATAAGCAACAAGTTGAATATCAACTGATTGAATATCAACTATTTGGATAGTGAGTCATGGTTTCACCGCCGTCTGATCCCCCTGGAATCCTTCGTTCAAAGCCCATTAACTGGCAGTGGTTATGGTGGTTGCCAGTATTGGTTGTTCCTGTGCTCTGGCTAGGACGTTTTCGGTCTGGGGCGATGGCAGAGGATACCGCTGTTGCTCCCCTACCGGTCCAAAGCCAGGTGCTAGAACGGGTTACGGAATATTCGGTAGAACGTACCTACACTGGCGAAATTGTTGCCCGGCGCAGCAGCGACCTGGGCTTTGAGCAAGCAGGTACGTTGATAGAGATTTTGGTCGATGAAGGTGACACAGTTGCCAACGGAGCGCCCTTAGCTCGGTTAGATACCCGTAGTTTGCAAGCTCAGCGACAGCAGCTCGAGGCCCAACGCCGTCAGGCCCAGGCTCGATTTCAAGAATTGCAGCGCGGTCCACGCCAGGAAGATATTGCTGCCGCTGCAGCCGCTGTCCAAGACCTGCAGGCCCAGCTCGATCTTGCCCGTCTCCAGCAGCAGCGGCGCGAAGATCTTTATATTCAAGGGGCGATTTCTCTTGAAGAACGGGATGAAGCGGCTTTTAGTGCCACTGCTCTAGAGAGTCGTTTAAGCCAGGCTCAGAGTCAGCTGGATGAGTTAAATGCGGGTACACGGGTGGAACAAGTTAGCGCCCAGGATGCCCAGGTTGACCAAATCGATGCCAGCTTGCGCACGCTGGATGTGTCAATTGCCAAAAGTGTTATTTACGCTCCGTTTGCGGGTCGGGTATCGCGACGGCTGGTGGATGAGGGTGTGGTGGTCAGTCCAGGGCAGTCGGTGCTGCGGCTGGTGGAGGGGACGATTCTAGAAGCTCGGGTGGGTGTCCCGAGCGTCATGGCTAACCGCATAGCGGAGGGGAGTGTCCAAACTATTGAGGTGAATGGTCAGTTGTTTGAGGGTAAGGTGACGGCGCTGTTGCCGGAGCTGGATGAGGCAAGTCAAACGGTGACGGTGGTGGTGGGTTTGCCGTCGGGGGTGCAGGTGGTGATGGGTGCGATCGCACGACTCAAACTACAAGATCAGCAGAGTGAACTAGGCTACTGGTTGCCGACAAGTGCTTTGGTGGCTGGTGAGAGGGGGCTGTGGTCGGCCTATGTGTTGGGTGAACCGGACGATGATATGGCTGAGAATCTTTATGAGATCTCTCGTCGGGAGGTGGAGGTGCTGTATACGGAGAGCGATCGGGCGTTTGTTAGAGGATTGTTGCAGCCAGGAGAGGAGATTATTACTGGTGGGGTGCATCGGTTGGTGCCGGGACAGATTGTTAGGAATTAGGCGTAAATTAGCCTTATAGAGGCTGGTCAATAG
>NZ_JADEXP010000440.1 GCF_015207065.1 Leptolyngbya cf. ectocarpi LEGE 11479
AGGTAAAGGGGGGCGTTTGTGAGTAATCATCTTGCGATCGCAACGGTCACCGCCGTACTCAATAAGCTATTGCAAGAGGGCATTTCTCAGGATGTGCCGGGTGCTCAGATTACCACCCAGCGGCCCGATGCACCGGGCGGCAATGTATCCGGTGCTCGGATTAATCTGTTTCTATACCATGCCACCCCCAATACCGCCTGGCGCAATGCCGATATTCGAACCCGACGCCCCAAGGGAGATTTAGTTAAACATGGCCAAGCCAGCCTAGACCTGCACTACATTCTCACCTTCTATGGCAACGAACAGCGTCTAGAACCTCAGCGTCTGATGGGCAGTAGTATCCAAACCCTGGTGGACAGTCCTTTGATTACCCAGGAGATCATCCGAGAGACGGTGGCCAGCTCCACACTACAGGAACTAGAAGGCTCTGCACTGGCAGAACAAGTCCAGCTGGTAAAGTTTTTTCCGAGTGATATGACCACCGAGGAACTATCGCGGGTGTGGTCAGTCTTTTTTCAAATCCCCTATTCCCTCTCCTTTGCCTACCAAGCTACGGCGATCGTAATTCAAGGCCGTAAACCAGGCAAATCGCCGCTACCCGTACGTAGTCGGCGTTTCTTTACCTCTCCGGTGCGACCTGTACTTACCAAAGTTAGCACCCCTGGCAGCCTCAATACCCCCATTACCCTCGACAGTCATTTGGTACTACAGGGGCGACAGCTGCAAAGTGGTCAAACCAACAACCAAGACAATATTAAAGTGCAGGTACAGCTAGGCCAGGCTCGACTAACGCCGCAGCAGGTGAGCAAACAACAGGTGGACATTACCCTGGCAACGCTATCATCAGCCGAGAAAGCCCAGCTGCGGGCTGGTGCCCAAGGGATTCGAGTCGCCCATGTGGAAACTGTTAGCGACAGTGGAACCCACAGCCAAGATTTTTCAATCTTGTCGAACCTGATGCCGATTATTTTATGCCCCACCATCTTGTCAGCGCCCACAGAAGAAAATGCTTCGCCATTTACCCTAGATCTGTCAGAGATAGACGAGGATATCTACGACGGCCAGCTGAGTTTGCAGGTGGATGTTACCGTCGCCAGCCATCAGAGTACCTATCTGTTATTGAACGATCAAGAGCGTGATACCCAAGTGTATGTCGGCAAAGGAGAACGCCGCACTGCGGACACCAAGCGTCTCACCTTTCCCCTCAAAGACATCCGTGCCGGCACCTATTTAGTCAGAGTCCAAATCGATGGAGCCGAGAGTCCTTTAGAGGTCGATTCGCCAGAGGCCGAAAACCCAATGGTGCAGCGCTATATTGGCCCAGCGGTAACTATTGGGTCAGCTCTATGAATAGTTCAAGACACGCCTGGCTAGACGAGAATCAGCGGTATTTCAGTGCCGCCATTGCCGTGGTGCAATCTCGTCTTGTGGAACGATTACAACAGGCTAGCATGGAGCTACCCATGTTGGCCCATATCCCATCTGTTGAGGTCGCTTTACAACAGTTTCAGGCTTTAGAAACAACTCAGCCGCCGCCTGCTCTAGAACAACTGTGCCAGGTTTGTCAGCTATCGTCCTTTGAGCAGGAGATTCTACTACTCTGTGCAGGCATGGAGCTAGATGCCACCTTTGCCCCGATTTTTGCCGCGCTCCATGGGGATGCCCAACGCAACTATCCCACCTTTAGTCTGGCCATGGGCAACTTGCCAGAGGCGAGCTGGGCAGCACTATCGACGGGAGCGTCATTGCGTCACTGGCAGCTGGTGGAGGTAGGGCCAGGCCGGGCGCTAACGACCAGCCCATTGCGGATTGATGAGCGGGTATTACATTTTCTCACCGGTAGTAATCCGCTGGATGAGCAGCTGGTAGGAATCGTCAAACCATTGGCGGCGGCTAGTGAGCTGGTGCCGTCGCATCGGACTTTGGCAGAGCGGTTGGTTAAAACCTGGGTAAGATCGCGACCGGTATTGCAATTGTGGGGTGGGGATGGGTGCGATCGCACCACCATCGCCCAAACCGCCGCCACCCAACTTGGCCTCACCCTCCATCGCTTAGCTGCCGAGAGTCTACCCACAGCGGCCCTAGACCTCAATCGCTTAGCCCGGCGCTGGCAACGAGAAGCCACCTTTAGCCAGAGCGGACTGTTATTAGAATGGGCGGGCAAGCCTGAACAGGCAAGTGTCGTCAGCCGTTTTATCGAAGACCTGTCGGGTCTGGTGATCCTGTCTAGCCCCACCCGGCAGCATTTAGCCCAGGTTGCGATCGCCTTTGAGGTCGCCCTACCCACCTCCGCTGAGCAGCAGCACCTGTGGCAATCAAATCTGGGTACTGCAGCTATAGAACTCAATGGCCACCTAGAACAAATCACCAGCCAGTTTAATCTCAATGCCCCCATGATTGAGGCTGCCTATAGTGAAGCCCTAGGAAGCCAGAGTCAATCAGACGCTCCCCAGGCCCACCACCTCTGGCAAGCCTGTCGCAACCAAGCCCGTCCGCGCCTAGAGTCCCTGGCCCAGCGCATCCCTGCCAGTGCCACTTGGGAAGACTTAGTCTTACCCGAAACCCAACTCGCGACGCTACAGGAGCTAGAGGCCCATCTACGGCAGCGCACCAAGGTTTACCAGACATGGGGTTTTGCCGGACAAAGTGGACGAGGCCTAGGTATTACTGCCTTGTTTGCTGGGGCCAGCGGTACCGGTAAAACCCTGGCCGCCGAAGTATTAGCCTATGTATTAGACCTGGACCTCTACAAGATTGACCTCAGTGCCATCATTAGCAAATATATCGGCGAGACCGAAAAAAATCTCAGCCGCATTTTTGACGCTGCTGAGACCGGCGGGGCAATTTTACTCTTTGACGAAGCCGATGCTCTGTTTGGTAAGCGCAACGAAGTCAAAGACAGCCACGATCGCTATGCCAATATCGAAGTCAGCTACCTACTCCAGCGTATGGAAGCCTATCGCGGTCTGGCCATTCTCACCACCAATTTACCCGACGCCATCGACCGCGCCTTTATGCGCCGCATTCGCTTTATGGTGCAGTTTTCCTTCCCCGACTGGGAGCAGCGCACTACCATTTGGCAGCGCATGTTTCCGGTCCAGACTCCGACAGACGGGCTAAACTTTAGGCAGCTGGCTCGCCTAAATGTAGCAGGCGGCAATATTCGCAACATTGCCCTAAATGCAGCATTTTTGGCGGCAGATGAAGATGAGCCCGTACAGATGCGCCATTTGCTACAGGCTGCTCAGCGGGAGTATGGCAAGTTAGAACGGTCGATTACCGATGCGGAGGTAAAAGGATGGATAAGCGTTAAACCGTAGCTAACTATAAACACGATGAGGGAGTTTGAAAAATGAAAGCAGAGTATGATTTTTCAAAATCGGTTAGGAATCCATACTTTAGTCATCTGAAAAAACAAATGATGACCCAGTCAGAGCCTGAGGTAGTGCCTAAAGACAAACATCTATGCAGCCTCAAATTCCGTGTACTGTCTAGCCTGAGGCGGATGAAAGGCTAAAACAATACTCTCTTTTGTCAGGCCTTTTTCAAGTAGATCTGAAGCCACTCCATCTTCGGTCCAATCTTCTTCAATCCAAACTTTTTCATCTTTTAGACAAATATGAATCATCACCGTCTTAATCCGCTCATCGCCATTCCATCCCATCAAAATTAATAGGTAATGATTATGAGTGTCGTCAAACACCAACGAACTTTCGACAGTAGATTCAGCCTTTTGATTAATCTGATGATATTCAGTTAGAACATCTCGAATCACAGTTCTATATTTCTCTAATTTATCCATTATTCAATCACCTATTTTTTGCATTCTAAATTGTTCCGAATCATTTTTTCTAGTCGGAGTTCATCCCATGCCTTTTGCACCTAACACCACCAAATCTAAGTCGGCACCTGCAAGCAACGTCAACGTACAGAAACAAACACTGCGTGGCTTTGGCGCTCCGGCTATTGATGAAGCTCAAGAGACTGATGTGCAAACGCAGCTGAGCCATGCAATGCAGTTTGGTCATGGGGTGTCGCAGCCAGTTCAACGGCAGGTAGAACCGAACCTGGAGGAAGACGAGGAGGCTTTGCAGCGGCAGGCAGAACCAACGTTAGAAGAGGATGAAGAAGATCTGCCAGTGCAGGCAAAGCTGACCATCGGCCAGCCAGGAGACAAATATGAACAAGAGGCCGACCAAATGGCCGCCAAGGTGATGGCTATGCCGGACTCCGCTGTACAGCGGGAGGCGATGCCCGAAGAAGAAGAGGAACTGCAGGCCAAACAGGAGCTGCAGCGGGAAGCGATGCCCGAGGAAGAGGACGAAACCCTACAGGCTAAACCCCAACTCCAGGCTAAAGGCAGCGTCCCCGAAGCCCCCACTAACTTTGACAGCCAACTTGCCCAACAAAAAGGCGGAGGTCAACCTCTCTCTGACAAAACCCGTGCCTTTATGGAACCCCGCTTTGGCTCAGATTTTGGCGATGTGCGGGTACATGAAACACCGGATTTAGCCAATGCGATTCAGGCCCAGGCGTTTACCCATGGGCAGGATATTTATTTCAATTCAGGAAAATATAATCCGGGGTCGAGTGGTGGGAAGGAGTTGTTGGCGCATGAGTTAACGCATGTAGTTCAGCAACGAAGCTCGATGCCCCATCCAGCCATATCAATGCAGCAAGATGAAGGAACAACATTTAGTTATTGGTTACAAAAAGATAAAAATGGTATAGCTTATCAAAAACA
>NZ_JADEXP010000441.1 GCF_015207065.1 Leptolyngbya cf. ectocarpi LEGE 11479
GCCATTATCAATCGTCGGGTGGCTAGTTTGCTGGAGGGTACGGACACCCAAGCAACAGTAACTGTAGCCCCAGTTGCTAACCAGCCCCTAATTAATATTCAGGCAAACAATCGCGTCTTGATGACGGTAACAGAGCAGGATGCTCAGGATTTTGGGCTGCCGCTAGCCCAGTTAGCTGATGACTGGGCCAACCGCCTGAGCCAAAGTTTTGAAAAACCTCCAGTGGCTATCGATGTGCTGCAGAGACTTGACGGCACTCTCCGTCAGCTAGGGAAAGATGCCATCAACAGTATTCCAGCGCTGCTCGGAGTTATCATTGTCATTTTCATCACCTGGCTACTGGCCAAGGGTGTGCGTTATAGTGCATTTCGATGGGCACAACAGACAGAAGGAGACCATAGCACAGAAGTTCTCATTGGTCGTCTTGGCTATGGCGGTGTGTGGATCGCGGGTGCGGTGGTGGCGCTGGGAGTATGGGGTATCGACTTTGCCACTATGTTGGGGGCTTTGGGTTTAACCAGCGTCGCCATTGGTTTCAGCTTAAAGGATGTGCTGAGTAACTACATTTCAGGGGTTATCTTGCTGGCGGCGAGACCGTTTCACATTGGTGACCAGGTGGTCATTGAGGGCTATGAGGGAACAATCATTCAGGTACAGCTGCGGTCAACAACCTTAAAAACCTACAATGGCCGTATGATTTACTTGCCTAATCAGGAGGTGTTTCAGGCAAGTATTACCAACAATACGGCGGCTAGCTATCTGCGTAGTTCAGTGATGGTGGGTATTGACTATGATGCTGATATTACTAGGGCGCGGCAGGTGATTGGGAGTGCGATCTCATCCTTAGAAGACGTCCAGCCTAACCCCGTCCCCCAAATCCTCGTCCGCGAGCTAGCAGCCAGTACTGTAAATCTAGAAGTACGCTTTTGGGTCGACTCCCGGCGGGCAGGCTTTTTAGAAACTACATCCATCGTCACCCAAACCATTAAAGAAGCGTTGCAGGAACAGGAAATCGAAATGCCAACAGAAATTTATACGCTGCTGGTCAAGGATGTACCTGCCGTGCTTAAGTCCGAGCAAAAAAGTGCAGACGTAGACTCTAATGCCACCTTAAAGGAATCCTAGACAGGCTGGTTAGTTTTGCAAACGGGCAACGGCAAGGCTCTCAACCGTCAAGTCTCAGGATATTGATGGGTATCTCGAAAAATTTGCATTTTGTCAAAATCTAATGCAGTTGGGTTTAACAAAATTAGTGGATTTTCCCTATTTTTCATCCCTGCAGTCATACTCAACATAGCCCTATGCAAACCCGACTGATCCCCCATCCCCATGCAAGATTTCAACTGGAAAAAGCTTCAAAATGGTTCGGACATCCGTGGTGTTGCCATTGCCGGTGTTCCCAATGAACCTGTTAACCTCACCCCAGAAATTGCCGAGCGCCTGGGCCAAGCCTTCACCACCTGGCTCGCCACTAAGCTCAGTACGACTACAGCTCTAAAGCTCGCAGTCGGTCGCGACAGCCGTTTATCTGGCCCTGTCCTCATGCAAAGCGTCATGGACGGAATGGCCTCCTTAGGTGCTCAAGTGTACGATTTCGGCATAGCCTCCACCCCGGCCATGTTCATGAGCACCGTTACCCCTGACTTCGACTGCGATGGTGCCATCATGATGACCGCCAGTCACCTGCCTTTCAATCGCAATGGCCTAAAGTTTTTTACGGCTCAGGGGGGTCTGGGCAAACCAGACATTACAGAAATTCTCACCCTAGCTAAACAAAATAAGTTCTCAACCGCAGCCACGGCTGGGACTATCACATCTCGAGACTTTATCTCTGTCTATGCTGGTCAGCTAGTAGAGAAGATCCGTACTGCCGTCAATCACCCTGAGAACTTTGACCAACCCCTACGGGGACTCAACATTATTGTTGATGCTGGTAATGGTGCCGGGGGGTTCTATGCCAGCAAAGTGCTTGAACCGCTGGGGGCTGATACCACCGGCAGCCAGTTTCTAGACCCCGATGGTATGTTTCCAAACCACATCCCTAACCCCGAAAATGCTGAGGCGATGGCCTCTATCTGTCAGGCAGTGCTGGCCCATCAGGCAGACTTTGGCATCATCTTTGATACCGATGTGGACCGCTCTGCTGCTGTGGACCACCAGGGTCAAGAACTCAACCGCAATCGTCTAATTGCCCTAATTTCCGCCGTTGTCCTGCGGGAACATCCGGGCTCCACCATTGTTACTGACTCCATCACCTCCGATGGCCTGACCCAGTTTATCGAGCAAGATTTACAGGGTAAACACCAACGCTTTAAGCGCGGTTACAAAAATGTGATCAACGAAGCCGTCCGTCTCAACCAAACGGGAGAAGAGTCTTGGCTAGCGATCGAAACCTCGGGTCACGGGGCCATGCAGGAAAACTATTTTTTAGATGATGGGGCTTATCTGGTCAGTAAGTTGTTGATTGAGCTGGCTAAAGCACATCAATCACAGCGTACATTAACAGAACTGATAGCAACGCTCAAAGAACCCAAAGAGAGTCGAGAGATCCGCATTCAGATCGGGGTGGATGACTTTAAGGCCCATGGTGAGAGTGTGATTGAACAGCTCAAAAGCTTTGTTGAGCAACAGTCTGACTGGTCGTTGGCTCCCAATAACTATGAAGGTGTACGGGTAGCCTGTTCATCTCCAGAAGAAGATGGGTGGTTTTTGCTCAGACTGTCTCTCCACGATCCGGTCCTACCTTTGAATATTGAATCCAATGTGGAAGGCGGTGTTGCTAAAATCATCGAGCGGTTGCTGACGTTTTTTAATGCTATTGAGTCCTTAGATTTATCGGCTTTTTGATAACCGTGCCGTATCAGCTCCATCCGGTTTCGACTCCGCTCAACTCTCGAGATGAGTAGGTTGAGCGGAGTCGAAACTCGTTCCATTCCCTAGCGCCCCTTAAAGGATTCAATGGGGGCTGCTTAGGGGGGCTACTTATTTATGGCAATTACAACCTGTGTGTCCACAGCCAGCGGTGTTATCGGCATGACCGCCGGCACAGCCTTCGCTGCAGTAGTACTGGCCATCTTTCTGAATCGCCTGACTAGTATCAACAATACATAGACAAGACTCACAGGCACATTTCATTTGAGTGACAGTCGCCATGGTAAAGACTCCTTTCTAGGTAGAATCAAGATGCTGAACGATGAAATACCTGAACAATCGTTCATGGTTTTAATCTAACACATGAACAGGTGTTCAGGTATTTGGGTTTTGCATAAAAAACCGGTGAGATTGATTGCTCTATGACTAAGGATGTCCTGCCCAGTGTGCTCAGTGTTGAAAAAGCTCAGCGAATGGCCGAGTTTTTTGGGGTGCTAAGCGATCCCAACCGCTGGCGGATCCTGTCAGCATTGGCAACACAGGAACTGCGGGTAAGGGATTTGGCGGCAATGGTGGACATGAGTGAATCAGCGGTTTCTCACCAGCTAAGAATTCTACGAAATTCGCGTCTGGTCAAATATCGTAAGCAGGGGCGTAACGTCCTGTACTGTCTAAAAGATCACCATATTTTTAATCTCTACCGCGATGTGTCCGAGCACTTGGATGAGCCTTAAGACTTGCTGATAATCATCCGTCTAAACGCTGTCTAAAGGGCTAGACTTTAGGGGTGATTATTTCAGGCCTAGGTGGACGTTTCTTTTCACATACTCCGACAGTTTGTCGTTTGACATAGAGTTATATCAATTTCAGAGTCAGATGTATTGAGACTAAGAAAGTAGAACATCTATCACAGCCCTAGTGTGAATCATGATGTCAGCATGGGAGAGACTACGATGAATCTGGACGGATTAGGAGAAGAGCAAGTTCATACGCTTTTAATGCTAATTGCCTTGAATATGATTGTATTTACAGCGCTGATTGTAAAAGTTCAGACTGAGTTTGCCTTTTCAGGCCTGTGTGCTTTGTTCTAGCACCTTTATTTCTATCGTTGTTATTGAAATATGTTTGAGTATCTGCCTCCACTCAACGATCATAATTTGCCCTATCCCGATACAATCCATCCGATTGTGGTGCATTTTGTGATTGCGATGGTGTTGTTTGCTGTTTTATGTGATTTTATCGGCTACTTTACGCGTAATTTTCGTCTTTACGAGGTGAGCTGGTGGAATCTATGTTTTGCCACCGTTTCTATCTTTATTGCTGTGATTTTTGGACAGGTTGAAGCAGGATTATCCGATCCTTACACAGCGGCAGAACCTACCCTCAATTTACATACCCTGATTGGCTGGTCGCTGTCAGGGATTATCGCAGCTGTGACAGCATGGCGCTATATCCTACGTATTCGCGATCCCCAAACGCTGCCAGCCCCATTTTTAGGTGCGGGTGTTTTGCTAATCGGACTGGTATTTTTCCAGGTTTATCTGGGTGATTTACTGGTGTGGGTTTATGGGTTGCATACAGTCCCTGTCGTGGAAGCTACCAGAGAGGGGGTCTTTCAGTGAATTCAGAGTTGATTGATCAGCTGCAGCTAGGGGTGAATGGGCTCCCCTATCAGATTCCGATCCATCCTAATTTTGTGCACCTTACCCTGGGGTTGTTTATTGTGGCCATTGGGTTTGATATTGTCGGTGTCTTGTTTCCCTTGGAAAAGCCCGTGTTCAAATTGTTGGCTATTCCCGCCACCCGCTCTAATTTTTTTGATGTGGGC
>NZ_JADEXP010000442.1 GCF_015207065.1 Leptolyngbya cf. ectocarpi LEGE 11479
TTGGGCACGACTGAGACTGCTAGTGTAGGCTTTAGGCATGGCTCACGCAGGGCTAGAGATTTATGTAAACTTCAGCCTACACTGTGTGAGCTTTTTTACCCCTTGGAACCCTTTTCATACATCCTCTAAGTTGAGCAATCTCATCTTCAAGACCGCCGCCAGAGTCAATAAAATATAGCTGTTCTGGATTCATCTCTAATATTTTCTCAGGAGAAAGAGTGACATATCCTTGAAATTCGCTTTGCCCCTCTAGCTCAGCGGTTAGATTCTGAACATTAAACTTTGCTAGAAAGTCTCCAGCCCAGCTTCCCTTGTTGGGGGACAACAGGGGCTCTCGACTGGCTAAGACGATGGCCGTATGTCCACCATTAGTCGCTTGGGCAAGGCAGGCGTCATAGCGTTTGACCAAAGATGTAGGATCAACGGAAAGATTGTTGCCTTCTGTCCACGAAAGAGCGCCCAATAGGCTAAAATCGCCCTGTCCTGGCGTAAACTGATATTCAGCCTTTGCTTCCACACCATAGGTCTCTACATCGTCAATATTGACATTTTGAAACACCAGTAGAGGATGCCCCCTGGCAAATTCTGTATCCACCAGCTGGTTGTCAATAAAATCGTTATATCGGTTGTAGAAACCTGCCAGGCTAAAGTTAAACTGGGAGAAATTACCTCGCATCCCCACTTCAAAACTGTTGCTAGTTTCTGCTTCTAGATCAGGGTTGGGTTCGGTACGATAGCCAAAGATTTGATTGGTAAATCCGCTGTTGATCTCGTCATACTGGGGGGCTCGAAAACCACGCGCATAGCGACCGTAGAAGCTCAGCTGAGGCGTTGGCTGGTAGACCAGCGCTAGTTTAGGTGAGAAAGAGCTATCGCTAAAGTCTGTTGCTGTGGATCCATTACGAGCGAAGTCTTCATCAATGGAAATATTGAGATCGTAATAGTCGTAGCGTAGCTGTACATCGCCACCAAAGACCTGATCGACAAGCGCGTAGTGTTCATCTCAGGGATTATAAATGTATGGACAGTACGGATAGGAAATGTAGGCGTGCGCCGTAGTCCCTGTTTAGCCCTATGGAGTGGCTTTAACGGCTACGGCTGGGCGGCTGGGTGGGTGAGGAGGCTGCCAAGGGGCAAATCTGTGGACCGATGGGGGTATCTAAAATGGCGACATCCACATCAAAGACCTGGTTCACAATGTCGGGGGTGAGGGTGTCGAGGACAGCACCCATGGCCCAAAGTTTCCCTTCACGCATAAAGGCCAGTCGGTCGCTGTAGCGGGCGGCCAGATTGATGTCATGGAGAACGGTCACAATCGCTAGCTGTGTTTGCTGATTGAGCTGTTTAAGTAGCTCTAGAAGCTGTAGCTGATAGTGAATGTCGAGATAGGTGGTGGGTTCATCTAGTAGCAGCACCTGGGGCTGTTGAGCCAGGGCCAATGCCAGAAAGGCGCGCTGTCGCTGGCCACCGGACAGGGCCGATACGGGCTCATGGCGATACGGGTCCATATCGGTCCAGAGTAGGGCCTGTTCGATCTGCTGATGGTCATGGGTACTGAGGTCCCACTGCCACCAGGGTTGGTGTGGGGAGCGGCCCAGGCTGACCAGCTGATAAACGCTGACCCCGGTGGGCAAAACCTGCTGCTGGGGTAGCAAAGCTAACTTGCGAGCTACTGCTGTCGGCGACAAACTGTGGATGTCCTGACCGTTGAGTAAAACGGTGCCTTGCTGTAGCGGCAAGATGCGGCCAAACAGACGTAGCAACGTAGATTTTCCTGACCCGTTGGCGCCCAGAATGCTTAGCCATTCTCCCTGGTGTAGGGATAGGGTCACCTGGTCAACAATGGTCTTGTCACCGTAGCCGCCTTGCAGATCGCTTGCTTCTAAAACCATGGCTAACCTCTCGTGATTGAGCCACTACGGCGATAGAGCAGCCACATAAAAACGGGTGCTCCCATGATAGAGGTAACAATGCCGACGGGCAGCTCGATTGGTCCCAACCGGGCTAGTAAGTCGGCAAAGCAAAGCACTAGGGCACCGCCAAGGGCTGAGAATGGCAGCACTAGCCGGTAGTCGTTACCGACCAATAGTCTGACACCGTGGGGGACGAGCAGGCTAAACCCAACTAGACCGGCAATGCTGACGGCTCCAGCGGTGAGCAGGGTGGCGACTGCGCCGATTAGAAGTCGCGATCGCACCAAAGAACTGCCCAAACCCACCGCCAAATCATCCCCTAGATTTTACAAATTTACCTGACGGGCCAGCAAACAGCCCAACACTAGAGCGATGACAACGCTGGGTCCCACTATCGTCACCTCTTCCCAGCCGCGACCATTCAGACTGCCCGTTAACCAGGTAAGCGCCGCCTGCACCTGGCCATCGGGAGACAGCAACAGCAGCATCGTCTGCACCGCCGCAAACAACGTACTGGCCGCCACCCCTCCCAGGATCAAACGCTCCACCGATATCTCACCCTTGGTCCTAGCCAGGGCAAACAAAATCACCATGGCAATCACAGCTCCCAGCCAGGCCCCCAGCGGCAGCCAAATATCCCAAATTTTAAGTCCCACAATCAGCACCGCTGCTAAGCCAGCTCCGGATGAAATGCCCAGCAAAACTGATGAGAATAAATGTCAAGTAACTATAATCACAAAATACACTGAGCTTTTTTGTAGAGGATGCTGATAATGCAGGTTTTACCTAACTTATAGCGAGTTTTGGTGATCTATCGTCACTGAAAGTCTAATAAAAAAGCTAACTGAGCAGGCACATTTCTAAACTTTTCAATTCTATTTAAAAAGAATCTTTCTCAATAAATTGATTGCATGTATACTCGTTTGGAGACAAGTCTAGTTGACTTTGATTATCAATTGGACGGGAATTCGCCAAGGGGGCTACAGCTCGCAGCCCCCACTTTCTTTCACGTTGACCAAGGGAGTCGTTATGGCCAAAGTAGGTTTGTTTTATGGGTCTACCACGGGTAAAACCGCTGACGCTGCGGAGCAAGTGCAAGCAGCGTTGGGGGGTGATTCAGTGGTGGATCTGATTGAGATTGAAGCGGCAGATGCTCTAGCTGGCTATGAGTATTTGATCATTGCCTGCCCCACCTGGAATATTGGTGATCTTCAGGATGATTGGGAGGCTGTGTTTGATGATCTCGATGATGTTGACTTTAGTGGTAAAACTGTCGCGTATATGGGGACAGGTGACCAGGTCGGCTATGCCGATAACTTCATGGATGCCATGGGGAAGCTAGAAGAGAAGATTGCTGGTCTGGGTGGTAAAACCGTTGGCTATTGGTCTGCAGATGGCTATGACCATGAGGCTTCCCTGGCGCTCCGCGATGGCAACAAGTTTTGCGGTCTGGCTTTAGATGATGATAACGAGTCTGAAAAAACTGAAGATCGCATCAAGACTTGGACTGCTCAAATTAAGCAAGAAATGTCGCTCTAAGCTATCTGATTCTCCTCTCTCTAGATAGCTTTTTCTCTTGATGGAGCCGATGGTTGATTTTTTGGCAATATCCAGAACACCGGATTGTTAGCCATGCTGCCAAGTGACCGGATTGTCAACTGTTATAGTTGTAGCTTTCACCATCGGCTTTAACAGCAGTGCCTAACGATTTCTCAGTTATAGATTCCTCATCGCTATGCTTAGTGCAGTAGTCGTTCTCAATCCCGACTATGTCCAGGCTTATAATAATTTGGGCACCGTTTTTGCTGATTTAGAACAGTTTGACGATGCGATCGCAGCCTATAATCAAGCCCTTGAGATTGATCCCAATTTTCAAGCCGCTCAGGATAATCTGGCGTTGATAGAAGCTGCGATCGCAGCAGAGGAGAGTACTCCTACAGAATAGATGGCCGACAGCAAACATCTCTAACGCCGCTGGTTTCGACTCCGCTCAACCAGCTAATTTTGAAAGTGCGAGGGCTGAGCGGAGTCGTTCGCGGAGCGTTTCCTATGGAAATAGCCCGCATAGATAGTTTTATCCAGTCACGTATTATTGATCAGAAACGATTTCGACAATGATTTTACTGTCGGATTTATCATCCTTTGAAGCCGTTGGTTTAGGGGGCGCTAAGTTAATGCGGCTCCAAAGCATAAACACAGTACCAAAGACCAAGATCGGTAGACTAGGCAGCATCGTCATTCTCCTGATGAGGCATTGAGTACAGTGGGGTACCGCTGAGCTACGGAGACTTATTCAGGACTATCCTGCACCAGATCGGTAATGCAGCTTTAACCCACGCTGGGTTCGAAACCCACCGCTAACCGAAGGGTGTCCACTGGAAGGGACACGAGAACCGGAGTTGTTTTTTAGGTTTCGCTTCCACAAGCGTCAACTATCCTGCAACCGATCCATGACCGATCACTAGTATCTCCCAGCCAAATTGTCCCTTTGAGCGGACAACCCTCAGCTAGCGCTGGCGTTTCAACCCAGCGCGGACTGCAGCTACACAGCCGATCTGAATGCAAGATGTGAGCTTAGTAGACAGCCCTCAATTAGCCCCAGGTCTATGTCTTAATCCACCCTCACTCGTTTAGTCAAAATCGCCATCATTTCATTCGGTCGCCCGGTGGGTAGCGGTTTGCTCCAGTCGTTGGGTTCGGCGTAGTTGAGCTTATGCAGCAGGGCGATGGTGTTACGGATGGCGATGAGGCTGCCGAGCAGGGTATGGTTG
>NZ_JADEXP010000009.1 GCF_015207065.1 Leptolyngbya cf. ectocarpi LEGE 11479
TAGTTATTTAGCTAAGCTGACGATATTTGGAGGCTGTTTGGTCAACTTACGAAGAAAATATTTACGAATTTTTGCTACCAAACGGCCAACTATGGAAGAAATAATGATCATGCTTACGGACATCGGCTGACGACTCTGCTAAAAGCCCAGCAGTCCTGGCTCATTTGGGTTTAATATGGGCAAGTTGCTCTGAAGGCGGGAGTCCTATGGCTATTAAACGCAACCGCTGGCTAGTTGGCGGTATCTTATTCATAGCGGTAGCGGCACTGCTAGCTGTTTCCCTGGGTCCCCTGATCCAAGCGGCTTTTGATCAACCGGGTAATGGTTATGGCGACAATGCGGCGAATACGGCCGCGAGCCCAGACCGCCAAGCAGAGTTAGAGGGTCGAGCCAATGGCTATGAGCTTGTCCTAGAACGAGAGCCTGACAACCAAGCTGCCCTTGAAGGCTTAGTGGAAGCTCGCATTGGCTTGGAGGACTTGTCAGGAGCTGTTGAACCGCTAGCACGCCTGGCAGAGTTAAATCCCCAGGAACCTCGCTATGCCGTGTTGCTGGCCCAGGCTAAACAAGAACTTGAGGATTTAGAAGGCGCGGCCCAGACCTATCGCAGTGTGTTGACGGCTAATCCTGGCAATATGGAAGCCCTCCAGGGGTTGATTGCCTTACTCATAGAACAAGAGCGACCCCAGGCGGCGGTGGGTCTGCTACAGGACACCCTTAAAACAGCTGAGCAGTCTAATAAAATTCAACCGGGCACCATTGATGTAATTGCGGTGAAGCTGCTGCTGGGACAGGTTTATGCTGAGCAGTCTCGCTATGACGATGCGATCGCAATCTATGACACCGCCATTCAAGATGCCCAGAATCTGGGAGGCACGCCTGACTTTCGGCCCACCCTAGCCAAGGGTCTGATCCTTCGAGAAACGGGCAAAGAAGCCGAGGCTAGACCTTTGTTTGAAACGGCACTGTCCCTGGCTCCGGTTCAGTTTAAAGATCGTATTCAGCAGCTCATCGATCAGGGAGCAGTGGAAACAGCTCCTTCTGATGGAGCCACTGGTGAGACACCTGGCGGGACATCTGATGATGGGACAACTGATGACACATCGGTAGCTCCTGATACAGCTGAACCAGAGGCCGCGCCTGCCTCCGAGGGCCAGCCCGAGGAGTAAAGAGTTCTTGCCCATTACCCCTCTTGAACCTGGATGTCTTAGGATGCCGCCTGTTCTGACATCTCTTGCCCGGACATCTGTTGGGTACCAAAGGCACTCTGTTTCCGGCTCGCCGCTGCATCAACCTCACTAAACTCAATGTGATTAATCAGGGTGGTGACAAAGGCAAATAGTAAAAACGGCAGTGACAGCACCAAAATCAAGCCAACACAGACCAGCGCATAGATGGGACGACTGGCCCCCATTAACGCCAGCGCCGTTGCCAAACTGATAAACAGTACAAGCAGCCAAACAATGATTTGGCCGTAGATGTCACCAAAGGTCAGAGTGCAAACAAACTGGTACTTCGAGGCATTATTCATATTGCCGATACTCGCATTGATCGAATCTACTCAGCATATCTAGCTCCTTAACGTAATTCACTATTTCTCAATACAGCTTCAAGAATTGACCGCGTCTATGGATTACCGCTATCTGGTTTTTTATAAGCCCTACGACGTCCTCAGCCAGTTTACCGACGCTGATCGCACTACGCTCAAGTCTTTTATTCCAGTGTCGAAGGTGTATCCGGTGGGGCGTCTTGATCGCGATAGCGAAGGGTTGCTCCTGCTAACCAATGACGGACAGCTGCAAAATCGTCTGTGTCATCCTCGCTTTCGGCACCCTCGCACCTACTGGGCTCAAGTGGAGCGAATTCCTGATGCCACCAGCTTGGAACGTCTGCGGCAAGGTGTGGTGATCCGAGGCTACACCACCCTACCGGCAGAGGTTACCCTGCTATCAACAGCGCCGTCCTTGCCTCCCCGAACACCCCCCATTAGGTTTCGTAAACAGGTGCCCACAGCTTGGCTACAGCTCACCCTTCGAGAAGGCAAAAATCGTCAGGTACGACGGATGACAGCGGCCGTTGGTTTTCCCACACTGCGGCTTGTGCGCGTTGGCATTGGGTCGTTACATTTGGGCGACTTACAGCCCGGACAGTGGCGCTATCTGACCCCTGATGAACAGCAACATCTACATCAGCTTGGTCAGTTAACAAAAGGTTGTGACAGACCTCATGCCTCTAGACGTAAACGATTCCAACCGCGCTCCCGACAACGTTACAATTAATTTGGTGGCATTTATACCGACGTTTGTATTTTTTATCGGCTATGCTGAACTGTATTTAGCTGTTGTAATGCCTTCCCTCCATAGTTTTTAAGAGCTAAGACTATTTTTAACTTTGGGAATAGTGGATTATGGCATTGTTTTCGCTAAGCTGCGGTCATTGTCAACGGCCTTTTTGTATCCACTGATGATCATTTGTCCATACTGCGATTTTAATAACCCGACCGAGCACAAATTTTGCCAGTCATGCGGTTCGCCACTGCAGCTTTGGAGGGCTCTTATTTTGCCTGGGACACCGTCTGTTGTCCTGGCTGTAGATCAAGGGGCAATGGCATCTGGGGACGGTCCATCGAGCGGCCCGTCAGATAGCCCAAGCGATTCAGGCAACTCGGGCGATTCAGACAATAGCGATATCGAGATTTGGCAACAGGTAGCGACGAACGTGATGGCGCCCATGGCAGCAGCCACCATGAGTTATACCGCTGGTGATTGGTTGAGTTCTCAACAACGCTATCGGTTGATTGAGGACCTAACCGTACCCACTGACGACCCAAAACCTGTAGAAGCCCAGGTTATGGACACCAAGCCTAATGACTTGGCGTCTTCCTTGGTGGAACAGCGGTATCAGTTTTTTCCCATCGACTGGGAGCCTCAGTCTGAGCAAGCGTCTGATCAGGCTAAAGACCTTTGCTTTCCGTTGATGGCCTACCCTTATTTGGCCCTCCATCGTCGGTTTTTTCCATCGGTGCCAGAACTACAGAACGCTTGGGTACACTCTGACTACAGCGTTTTAATTATTGAGGACCGACGACATCTGCCAGATCTGCTCACCGTTTGGCAGCAGGCCACCCTAGACCCGCTCCAGCAGGTTCATAGTTTCTATGTGATGGTTGAGCTGTGGGAAGCCATGGCGGCATTTAAGGGACAGGGCAGTTTGCTCAACATCAGCAATCTATGTATGGATGAAGACCAAATTGTCTGTCTGCGATGTATAGAGATGGGTCCCTATCTCAATGATTATCGTCTGGCGGACATGGGGTTACTGTGGCAGTCCCTGCTCCAGTCCAGTAGCCAGTCATTGCCGGATCTAAAAACGCTGGCTGCCCAGGTAACTGAGGGCCAGCTGACTGATCTCGATGAACTCAAAGAGGTATTGGTTGCGATCGCAGACAAATATCAGCTCGGCGCAGATATTTCCCCAGCCATTTCTGAGGTATCGTCCAACCCTAATCTTCTAGGTGATCTAGACATTCCAGGATTAGAAGGCATCGAACTCACTGACGACACTGGCATGGACAGCATCGACTCTCCTACCATGGTGCTACCGATGAAACTGACCGGTCTAGAAGATGCCGGTCAATCCCATGTGGGACAGCAGCGGGACCACAACGAAGATAATTACTTTATCCAGTCCGCCCTCAGTCGCCAAGAAACCCTCACGACTCAAACCTTAAATGCCCGCTGTGCCTACATTCTTTGTGACGGCATGGGGGGACACTCAGGCGGAGAAATCGCCAGTCAGCTAGCGGTGGATACCCTGCGTCAGTACCTTGATGAGCAATGGGGACCCGAGCTGCCCGACGAAGCGGAACTCCTCCATGCCATTGGTCTCGCCAACCAGGTCATCTACGACAAAAACCAGGCAGAAGAGCGCACTGGCAGCGCTCGCATGGGGACAACATTGGTGATGTTACTGGTTAAAGGGACCCAAGCCGTAGCAGCCCATGTGGGCGACAGTCGGCTCTATCGGTACACCAAACGTCTGGGACTACAGCAGATTACCGTCGACCATGAAGTGGGTCAGCGGGAAATTAAACGCGGTGTAGAACCTGCCATCGCCTATGCCCGACCGGATGCCTACCAGCTTACCCAGGCGCTGGGTCCCTGTGGTCAAGATGCCTTAGACCCTGGCTTTAACTATCTCAATCTCACCGAAGATACCTTGCTGCTGCTGTGCTCTGATGGTCTCAGTGACGACAGGCTGCTGGAGACCCACTGTTCTACCCATATCGAACCCATTCTCAGAGGTCATAAAGGGATCGAAGAAGGGGTGGCAGATTTAATCGAACTGGCCAACGAGCACAACGGCCACGACAATATCACCGCTCTGGTAGTCAAGCTCAAGGTCAAACCCGACCTCTCTAAACTCCAATCGATTTAACACCGTAGGGCCGTTCCATGGAACGGCCCTACGGTGTTAAGACAAATAGGTATACCGGCTCAGACTCTCTTCGTAGTTTTGTAGCAGCAGCTGGGCTTCTGGCAGGGTAATCTGTTTCTCTTTAAGAGAGATTTCCGAACGCCGTCGAATTTGTTCCACCAGGTCCTCAGCGTCATACTGCACATAGCTCAGCACCTCCTTCATGGTGTCGCCTTTGACCACATGTTCGATGGTGTACCCCTGGGGCGTAAGGTGAATGTGAACCATGTTGGTATCCCCAAAAAGATTGTGCAGATTACCCATGATTTCCTGGTAAGCCCCATTGAGAAACATACCCAGATAGTAAGGTTCATCCGGCTGTAGAGCATGGAGTTCCAACACCGATTTCACACCGTGCAAATCAATAAACTGGTCTATTTTTCCATCGCTGTCGCAGGTCAGGTCTGCCAGGGTGGCTCGACAGGTGGGTTCTTCGTTAAGACGGTGAATGGGCATAATCGGAAACAGCTGATCGATTGCCCAGGTATCCGGAGCTGATTGAAACACCGATAGATTGATGTAGTAGATAGACGCCATCATCTTTTCTAGATGGGCCAGATCGTCCGGCACATACTCTTCCTGGCGCAGCACCTGAATAATCTTTTGACAACAGGCCCAAAAGAGATTTTCTACCCGCGCCCGCTCAGTCAGGCTGAGATAGCCAAAGTTAAACAAGCTCACGGCTTCGCCCTTAAACTGCTCGGCGTCGTGGAATGCTTCTTGGTAGTTTTTAGAGTTAATACTCTGATAGGCCTCGTACAGCTCTTTGAGAATGGCGTGATCGTCTGACGATGGTTCAAAGGGCACCTGGGGACGGACTTCGCTACTGCCCAACACGTCGAATACCAATACGGACTGATGGGAGGCAATGGCTCGACCGCTTTCACTGATCAACGTCGGTACGGGTAGATTTTTGGCAGTGCAGGCCTCTTGAACCTCGGCTACAACGTCATTGGCATAGTTTTGGATGCTGTAATTTTTAGAGGCAGGTACATTGGTCTTAGAGCCGTTGTAATCTACGCCAAGGCCACCCCCCACATCCAGGTATTGCATATTGGCCCCAAGGTTTACCAGTTCCACATAAATTTGGCAGGCTTCTCGCAGCGCATCCTTGATGATACTGATGGAGGACATTTGGGAGCCAATGTGAAAGTGGAGCAGCTGTAGGCACGACAGCATCTCGGCTGAGCGTAGCTGGTCAACAACGGTCAAAATTTCTGGGATAGTTAGGCCAAACTTAGCGCGATCGCCAGCGGAGCCCCCCCAGCGCCCGATGCCCTTGGAACATAGTTTGGCTCGCACCCCCAATCGCGGCTGGATATTGAGCTGCTGACTGACCTCAATCACCAGAGGTAGCTCGTCTAGCTGTTCCAATACAATGATTGGCTGCTGACCCAGCTTTTGACCCAGCATGGCTGTTTCCAAGTAAGCTCGATCTTTGTAACCGTTACATATCAGCAGTGCCCCCGGTGTTTTAAGTGTGGCCAGGGCAATCATCAGTTCCGGCTTGGACCCGGCTTCTAACCCAAACTGATAGCGTTGGCCAAAGGTGACTAGATCTTCAATCAGATGACGTTGCTGATTGCATTTAATGGGAAATACCCCCTGGTAACGGCCGTCATAGCCATATTTAGTGATGGCTTTAGCAAAACAAGAATTGAGTCGTTCGATGCGGTCTTCCAGAATGTCAGAGAAGCGAACAAGAATCGGTAGGGATAGATTACGAGCTTCTAGGGCCTGAATTAACCGATGTAAGTCTAAAGAACCGCCCCGATCTCCTTGGGGTGAAACGATGACATTACCAGCGGCATTGATGGAAAAGTAGGGTTCTCCCCAGCCGTTGATGCGATACAGCTCTTCGCTATCTTCAATGGTCCATGGTGAGTTCTCTGGAGAGAGTTTTTTCCCAGGCGGGAGATCAGTATTAGCGATGGCATCCATTGATTGCTGGTTGAGCGAAACTGGGCCTGACGTCATCAACGTAATTTCCTTTAACAAAGATGTAATGATAGTTTAAATTTATCCCTAGGCTATCTGTACGGGTCTCAGGAGGTCTGCATGATCTAAAAGACCACCGGGGTATGTTCGCTATACGTAGATATACTCGGCACACTAGACGTATTTTTACAAGGGAATCAATTCAGTTCATGAAAACACGCACCGCCCCAATATCAGTTGTCCCAGTTTTGGGCGTTGACTTACTCATTGCGCTGGTGGCGGCCATTGCTGCATTTCTCTTTAACCAGGCGGTTAATCTAGCACTGTCATCAGAGTCTATCAATCAAAATCTGCAGGCTCCCCCCGCATTTTTGGTGGTGGGCTCCAGTTTGGCCATTCCGTTGGTATATATAGTACTTGATGTCCTGAACGCAGCCGGCAATCGGCTCAAGCTGCCCCTAGCGGGCAGTCGCAAACGGGCTCAGCAAATCTATGCCAGACGGATTCATCTGGGACTGCTGGCGCTGTATTTTAATGCGATTTTAGTGGCTCTCTGCTGGTCAGCGTCGGCAATGCCAGTGATGTCAAAAATTTATCTGGCGGCTGTATTTGCGATCGCAATCTACGCCCTAGGCCAAAGCATTCCCTCAACCAAGCTTAGCTTTACCCTGTCGGGTGTGCTGTTTGTGATTGTTCTATTGGCCACCCAAACCTTTATCATCACCAAAACCCAGGCTGAAGCTGAGCAAGCTGGGGAAGAACTGCGGGAGCGCCTCGGTAACGGCAACCCCGGTGCAGAAGACAAAGACTAAATTCAGCAGCAGACCTAAGACAGTTCCACAACCGCTTGCTTTTGGGTCAACACCTCCTCGGTAAGCATATCTTCCACCGTCACCCGCAGTAATCGATCTTGATCGACCATAAAACTCAGCTTAACTCGGTCCTCCCCCGGCCTACCGGGGGGGGTGAGTGTAGCAATGCTCGGAGCCTGTTCGTTGAGCGGTTGGGCTACGGTCTCCCCTGTCTGGGTCTGTCGGGTAACCAGGCGGTTACCCTCAAAATAGACCTCGGTGCTGCCCTGGTTACCGCCCAGCTCACCAATAATCAGCTCAATGCTGGGCTGCTTTTCACTGGACGCCCCCAGCACCAGCTCCACCGGCTGCGTCATCGGGTAAGGCTGCCCCTGGGGAATAATCGGATGCCAGCCGTGGCAGTTATTACGGCGGTCCCAATAGCGAATGCCGTAGCCATGGTAAAGAAAGTCCGTCAGCTTAATTTGCTGCAGCTGCAGTGCCCCGGCGGATACCGCCGTAAACGGGCGATCACAACACACCCGCGTCTGGTCAAATCGTGCCTTAACCCAGGTTTGAACCGCTGGAATTTGAGTCGTTCCCCCCACCAGCAGCACCGCATCAACATCGTCTAGATCCAAACCTTGACGCCGTCCCTGCTGTAAAACCTGGGTCACGCGCTCCTCTAACCGATCAAAAAAGCTCTGCTGCTGTAATATCGCCTCAAACTGCCCCCGATCCAGGGCCAGCTCGTAGCTGTCAAAGGTTTCATCATCGAAATAGCTTTCGCTGGCGCTCAGAGCAGTAGACAGCTGAATTTTGAGCTGCTCCGCTAAGCGTAGCGTCAACGCCGATAGGGGGATGCCATACTGCTCGCTCAGATACTGGGCCACCCACTGGTCAATGTCGGCCCCACCCAGATTTTCCCCAGCCTTGGCCACTACTTTTGCCGTGGATACCTGCTGGGCCGAATTGCCCATGGTTTTTTGACCCCACTTGAGAATGTAGCCCAGGGCCTGAGAGCGCCGCCCGCTCAGCTGCACCATGGCCAGATCGAGGGTGCCCCCGCCAAAGTCAATCACCAAGACCGTCTCATTATCTGTGAGACCATAGCCCAGGGCCGCCGCCGTCGGCTCATCGATCATCCGCACCCGATTAACGTCCCAGCTTTGGCACAGCCCCCCGAGCCAGCTGCGATAGGTTTCAAAACTATCCACCGGCACCGTCAGGACAATCTCATCTAGAGGTTCGTCCTGCTGTTTGAGCTGTTCAATAATCTGGGTCAAAAACCATTCGCCTACCTGCTCAAAGGACACCGTACAACCATCTAGATCCGGTATAAACCCTTGAATTGCGGTACCAATACCCCGCTTAAAATTTTTAAAGCAGCGATCCGGTGACTGGTCTAAACCGCGATCGCGCACTCCTTGACCAATCAGTACCTGAGGGCGTTGGGCATCCTCGACATAAACCAAACTTGGCACCACCGCTGGACCCGGAGGGCGCTGGGCCACCGCCGCCAACGGCAAAATCTCAGCGGACTGGGTGGCCATATTCCACCGACAGAGCACCGTGTTGCTAGTGCCAAAGTCAATCGCTAATACCATGAGCGTGTATACCTAGCTTGCGATCGCAAGTCCCAATGCGCCACCAATAAACAGACCCAAAAAACAAAAACTTAGCAAATATAAGCCACAGCGAGTGCGACTCATCTCTGCCAGCAGACGATCGCCAATATTGGCAATTAATAGGCTACACAAAGCCGTCAGCACCAAAACCCCAAGATTGATCAACAGCAGTACTAAACCTGTCCGAACAAACTGAATATCATCAATATTAGAGGTGCCGCCATAGCCCACAGCAATGGCCAACGCCACCACCGATAGAGCCACCCCCAGACAAGTCACACCGCGAGACAACAAAATACGCATCCCCTGTAGCGACGACAGCGCTCTGGGACCCGCCAAAACCGCAGCCTGTAACAAGGTACCTGCAAACGCTAGGGGCCAGACCCAGAACGGAGGCGAAAACACAGATAACAGCAGCCCCGTGACTCCATGCAGCAGTAAAACCAGTATTAACAACCCCCAAGGTGTGGCTCCCCGCGGACGGGCTCTACCTACACGTCTAGGCAGCTTAACTGGAAAACTCGGGGTATTAAACGGTTGCTTACTCATGGATATCAATAACGACTGGCGGGGCCACGCTGGTATTGATACTAGCAGCCCAAACACCTCCAACCCCAGCCCTAAAGCTTAATCAGCCAGACCAAATTCTTGCAAAGCAGGCACAAAATTTCGGTTCTCATGACTGGGCCGACTCAGCTTGATTAGCGCAAATCGTTGAGCCGGAGTCAGCCCTTGCCAAGCATCGGTTGAAATTTCCACCCGATGGGCAGTGGCCTGGTGTTTGACCGATGCGGGCACGGCAGTTTCCAACCAGGCCGGATGGTCCGGCACATCAATCTCTTTGGCTGGCTGGCCGGTGTAGTGAGTGACCAACCCTTGTAAATACTGCTGGTAGGCAGCAATGGCATCTCGATGCTCACAGGGCATCGTCACCAGCGTCTGCCGCTCAGGGTGACTAAACCGATGCCAGTGGGTGAGCTTGAGCTTTACACCACAGGTATCCAACTTCATCCTCACCACCATTGGAATACAGCGCAGCGACTCAATAAACTCCTGCTCAAACTGAAAACCTCCTGATTCCATAAACACCTCATTCAACTGGAGCGGGTCACGGGCTTGCCGAGCGCGGCCAAGCCATTACAGTCAGCATCATCGCTTAAATTAGGAGGGAACTAGACTACGACCCATCTCGAAACGTTGATTTTTGTAACACATCTACGTCAAACCTAAATCCCCCTAAGCCCCAAGCTTGACTGCTTCAGGAAGTTGCGCGACACTTATTTGTACAACTAATGTAGGCACTCTCAAACTCAATGCTCTGTATTAATTTTTTATATGGAGTTCTAACTATTGTTTGAGTATTATTTTGTCTATAAATTTCCGCTCCTAAGTGTGGCGAGTCCCATAAGAGGTGAGTCCTTTTGGAAACACTGGAATTTGTTATCTATCCCGATGGCCGAGTCAAAGAACTGGTGACAGGTATTGTCGGTCGCTCCTGCTCTGAGGTAACTGCTGCCGTTGAGGCTCAGTTAGGCCAGGTTGTATCGCAGGAAAAGACGTCTGAGTTTTACGCCCAGGAGAATCAGTTAACGTCCAAACAAACGGACGCCCAGACTAACTACAGCAGCTGGTAGGCCGTCGGTTCTGCTACTGCATCGGCCCAATGGCCACACTGTCAACTTGAATACAACTTCCACACAACATAGGGTTTTAAGATGTCGCATTTTAGCCAGATCAAAACCAAAATTCGTAATTTGCCTGCTCTAGAGGCTGCCCTGACTGATATTGGCACCGATTGGAAAGCCGGTCCCCAGTCAGTGCGTGGCTATCAGGGCAAGACCGAGACTGCTGAGATCGTTATTGAGCAAGATAATGGCTACGATCTTGGCTTTAAGCGCAATGCGGACACAGGTGACTATGAGCTAGTCGCCGATATGCAGTATTGGCAGCAGTCCCTGTCTGTAGATGGCTTTTTGAATCAGGTGACTCAGCGCTACGCCTATCACACCGTGGTGAGTGAGACCTCACGTCAGGGCTTTCAGGTAGCTGAGCAGAAAAACGCTGCGGATGGTTCCATTCGCCTGGTTTTACAGCGCTGGTCACAGAACTAGCTCGAGCTTAATGCATGCTAGGTTAGGGCGGCTTTGAGGCTTGGGGCTTCAGGTCGCCCTTGCTGTATGGGAACTTGTCCCAATGTGACTGGCCAATGTGACTGGCCGCTGCGATTGCCCATGTAATTGGAAGACTATCAATGACTTTGCAATCCGATTCTCCCAATAGCGGACGCTCAGGGTTAGAGCCCGAACTCGGTGGTCTCCTGAGAGATATCGACAATCGTACGGGGCTAGAGCCTGAGTTGGGTGGAACATTTCGCCAGAAAGGCGTGTATGTTGATGAGACCACCTGCATCGGCTGTACGCACTGTGCCCATGTGGCTCGCAATACGTTTTATCTAGAGCCGCACTACGGTAGGGCTCGGGCGATACGCCAGGATGGGGATTCTGAAGAATTAATTCAAGAAGCCATTGATACCT
Organism: Leptolyngbya cf. ectocarpi LEGE 11479; assembly: GCF_015207065.1. Classification (GTDB taxonomy): domain Bacteria; phylum Cyanobacteriota; class Cyanobacteriia; order Phormidesmidales; family Phormidesmidaceae; genus Leptothoe; species Leptothoe ectocarpi. The sequence continues at coordinate 11,368 of NZ_JADEXP010000009.1, forward strand.
GTCCCGTGGACTGTATTCACTGGGTTGACTATACAAAGCTCAAAAAACTAGAAGAGGAGCGTCGCCATCAGGTGATTCCGGTGGTTGGGTTTCCAGTCAATCAAGGTTTGGTGCGTCGTAAGAATCGTACGGCTCAGAAAAAATCATCCCAGTAGTCTCAGTACACGACACACCAACAGCACAGGGCAACGGCACAATAAAATTGCCTACTCGATTTCTCTGACGGTGAGGCTACCCGTTCCTGTATAAACCACTTCTATGGTTAGCACGCGTCCGGGAGATGGCTCAATCATGACGTCAGAGAGGTCTAAAGCAGGGGCATTTGCACTGACAGGTACTTGAGTCAAGATTCTACCGCCGGGTGAAATTTCTAGCTGGTATACCAGCGGATAGGAAGCGTCTTTGGGTTGGTAGGGGGTTAGCTGGGTTGCGATCGCATCCAGTATTTCACTATCACTCGCTTCACGCTCAGGCTGTCTAATGCGGGCTGCAGCCTCAGGTCTCTCGTTAGCGATAGCGCCAGCGCTACTCCTATCGCTTTCTGCTGACTCTTCAACAGCTTCAGGCGCAGGCGCTGCTGGTGCAGCCTCAGGCAAAACGTTGGTCTCTGCTGGTGCCGTGTCTTGTTCAAGCTGCTCTTGAGCCGTTGCAAACTTATCAGCAGAAGGTTCTGTAAAATCGGCGGCGGGGTCTGGTGCAGAAGGTTCTGTAAAATCGGCGGCGGGGTCTGGTGAAGTAGCAGGTGCAACCGGCGCATCGCCAGTGGTCTCTGAGGTTGGGCTAGAAAGGCGTTGATTTTCTGGCCGGTTTTCCGTAGCGCTGCTATCGCTAGCAATCTCGGGAGTCGGTCTAGCGGCTGGCGGAGCAACAGAATCTGCCGGTGGTGCAGACTCTTCTTCAGATAAGATCTCCGGTGCCGCGTCAGGAGCGACGGACGAACCCGCTTTGTTCTCGAAAACGGCTTCGGGAGCCTGAGTTGTTTCCATCTGATCAAACGCGGCTGGTCGGTACTGGAGATAGACTGCTGTTACTCCCACAGCCACCAAAAGTGATGCCACCGCCGAACCTGTCCACCACTGACGACGGCGCTTAGCAGGTGCTTTCGGTAGCGTGATATGGCATTGACCATAGCTATTCAGCACCTCTGCGAGATCAAACAGCTGCAAATGACTCAGTTCCACATCGTGATCTAAGAGCGTTAACCGATGACTCTGAGGCCATGCCTGCTGGCTAAGATGCCGCTGTACATAAGACTCGATGGTATCGCTCAGGGTGACTAGCTGTAGCTGATCGCCCGTCACCAGACGCTGTTGTTCTGACCACAGGCTAAAGCGGAGCTGACGCACCACGGGTCGGTCGCTCCACTGGGACAGCGGCGACTGGTGCGCTGTTACCTCCAGGGTATAGCTACCAGACTGATAACGCTGGGTATCGATGGATAAAACCGAAGACATGGACGAGCTAGTCGTTACGGTTACAGCTTACTAGCACAGTCCCATTGCGACTAGGGTGGTTACCGTTAAGGCAACGCTTTTGATTGCTCGGCAGACCTGAGCTAGCATCTGTCTCACCCAATCCGTTTCAAGGATATTATTCAGAACCTGAGCGTTCCAGAAAGAACAAAGAGCGGCCTGCAAAAATTGCAGCTAATACAGCCAAAAATAAGAGGCTTCCACCTAACCATGGCCAACCTGCAATCAAAAACTGCGTTGAAGATAATAGGAGTGCGCTGAACACAATGGCGTAAGTAGCACCGATTAATATCGTATTGAGCTTTCGTAATTCACGATTAGCCTCGACCGAGTTGGTGCGAAGTCGGATATCTCCTTGTTCTAACTGATTTAGGGTTTTCTCAACACGCCTAGGTAAATTTAAGCTGGTATTTGTAAATTCAGCCGCCTGATTACCCAATTTATCAATTAGGTAATTTGGGTTGTTATACGGATCGTTTGCCATCAGTTCTTCTGCAAAGGGTTGTGCAACATCTAAAAAGTTAAAGTCTGGGTCGAGCGCTGTTCCCCACGCTTCTAGTGTGGAGAGTGCTCGTAGCACGAATGTAAACGTCGCTGGAAACCGAAAGGGCTGATTGTAGCTAAGTTCGTAAAGGTCTTCGCTAATGTCAGCCATAGAGATGTCGTCATGACTCCCTAATGCTTGATTCAGATATGTTTCAAGCATATACTGAACCGAGCGCCTGACAGGATCGAGAACTGCGCCAGGTGCTAAAGCTCCCAGCTTCACCATCGATTGCACAACTAAGTTAGCATCCTGATGGATAATGCCTGAAAAGGTGAGCATGAGGCTCTCTTTGGTTTCAGGGTGAATCTCGCCCATCATGCCAAAGTCGTAGAAGATGAGAGAACCGCTCAGGGATACTGCAATATTACCGGGATGAGGATCGGCATGGAAAAAACCATGGTGCAAGACCTGACGTAAATAGGCAGTTGCCCCTAATCGAGCAATCCGTGGCCGATCTAATCCAGCGACATCTAACCCTTCAAAGCTACTGACTTTAATCCCAGAGACGTACTCCATCGTTAGCAGTTTTGCTGTGGTGTAACGCCAGTAAACACGAGGGACAATGACGTCTGTAACCTCACTAAAATTACGACGGAAGGTGGCTGCATTACGTCCTTCATTGAGATAATCAACTTCTTGCCAGAGCGTGCGTCGACATTCTTCGTAGATACCAACCCAATCGCGTCCATCTTCTCCCCAATGGGTGCGATGTTGAACATACTCGACAATCCGCCTGAGAATATTCAGATCGATCTCAAATAATCGCTGTAATCCCGGACGCTGAACTTTTACAGCGACCTCTTCTCCAGATTTCAGTCGAGCCTGGTGGACTTGCCCCAGACTTGCAGAGGCAATCGGAACCAGTGTGAAGTCAACATAGACCTCATCAATGGCTTTACCCAGTTCACGTTGGACAATGGCTTCTACTTGCTCATACTCAAAAGCAGGCACCTGGTCCTGCAGCTTTGAGAGTTCTTCAACGTATTCAGAGGGCAATAAATCAGCCCTAGTGGAAAAGAATTGCCCAATTTTGATAAAGGTGGGTCCCAAATCAAGTAGCGCTTCTCGTAACCAAATGGCACGTTGCTTGTGCTTCTGAGCTTTCTGCTCTGAGGTGCTCTCTGAAGTAGACCTGAACGGCCGCCTGTCTAGCCATAAATACAACAGAAACTGCAGTACAACCCATCCAATATCAGATAGACGCCCTAGCTGGGTGTAGTTGTCGCGAGCCCAGCGATACGAGCGCTGAGAATGGACTGGTGTTAGCACAGATGCATCAGTCACAGTAGTTAGCGTAATTATGCGATTATTAGAGAATTTAACTTAAGTTTACATTATAATGTTGCAAAAATTAATATGTAACGGCGGCATCAATATTGATTCCTTTCCGTTCTATCCTTCAGCTTATCCATTAAATGACGTCTTAATTGACCACTCCATAGAGGATATGGAGACTGAAGCCAGATAGAACTGGTTACATTCGGCCTGCCCACTTACTCTGGGATAGCTTTCCGCAGCAATTAAGGCATATTTGTCAAAATATTTACAATTCGATACAAAATTGCGTTACATTAGTTAACATAATAAACAGTCATAAATACGATAAGGGCTTACTAATGGTTTCATTGCTTATCTCAACGTTTGTTGTCGCCTGGGTTGCGATCGCAGCTGTCGCCATCCAGACAGGCTACCTAGATAACGCAGCGCATCATTCGTCTCACCAACTAGAAAGACTGACTAACCTGCTAATGGGGCATGCATTAAAGGGCGGTGAGCGGGGACTTTCTCCAGTACTGATTCCTGTACGGGGTGTGCATGCAGAGCAGCACTTCAGACCGTAGTTATAGGTATAGCTGCAAGCCAGCTACACAGCCCGTATAGAGGATGAGCTAAATTTTCTTGAATGCGCTCGGTCTATAGGGTTTGAGGCTAACTCCATTTTCCATGACACACCTGAAATCGTGAGACATTGTGATGAACATTAATGAGTTTTTGGAGCGTTACGCAGCTGGTGAGCGAGATTTTGCGTGGCTAGATTTACGTGCAGTCAACCTGAGCGAGGTGAATTTAAGCAAGACAACTTTAAAGTATTCCGACTTAGGTAGTACGAACCTGAGTTTAGCAGCCTTGAGAGAATCCAACTTGAGTCAGAGTAGCTTGTCAATGGCAACCTTGTGGCGAGCTGATCTAATGGATAGCGATCTCTCAGCCAGCAACTTAAGTGAAGCCAGGCTGATTCGCGCAAACTTGCAACGGGGTAATTTATGTCACGCCCATTTAGATAGGGCCGATTTGAGATTAGCTAATTTACAGGATGCCACATTGAGAGGTGCTAGTTTGGTCGGCGCTGATCTCCGTTATGCAGACCTGACTGGAGCCGATCTCACCCAAGCAAACTTAAGTCGCGTTGATTTTACCGGAGCGACGTTGGTGAATGCGCACTTGGATGCGTCTAGCTTAACAGGAGCCATCTTTAATCGCGTCGATCTCAGTCAGTTACGTCTCTCTAATGCAAAAGGACAGCATCAAGCTGTTGAATCAGCTCCAATTCCCGCACTAGACGTAAGCATCAGTTAAATGGGTATGGGACTCATTAATAGATGCAGCTTAGTAAGCGTTTCCATGCTGTTGTATGCCTGAATTTAGGATTGAGCAGAGCACTAATTCATTTTTTTGACAGATACTTTCTGTTTCTCCCACCTTTGATTAGCCATAGTTAAAGAGGTTAAAGCCCGATGTCAGACTCTTTACTAAAGAATTTATTAAAAGACCTGCCAAATTTACGCTCTCAAACCTACTTTAAGTCTTCTTTAATAGCATTGTCCCATGCCATGGAAGATCTAATACTGGTGGGAGATGAAGCACCACTAGTGATCGCAAATTTTCAGCGCGAGCGATTTTATCGTCAGGAAATTCGTCGGTACCAGCAGATTGCCCAACGCACCGAGCAAGTATATGTTTTAGCCGCGCCGGAACCAGAGTCAGGGTTTGCCATCGATACAGCCGCCTATGATGTGATTCCATTACATCCTGATGATGCCCTCACCCAAGAATGGCATTTAGTCATTATCGGGAAGCACCATTCCGCCTGTCTGATTTGTCGTGAGCAGATTGAAACAGACGCGTCTGTTGACCAAATGCGCACATTTGAGGGAGTTTGGACATTTGATCCATCTGTTAGCAGTCATGCAGCACGCTGGCTACTAGGACGAATTGCCACCTATCGCCCAGAGCTAACCGATAAAATAGAGCGTGCTCAGCAACAATACAGTCTGACAAGCACGGCCTCCAACCAGGCATTACTACGCTCTAAGGAGTACGAGACTGATACTGACATATTTGGGCAACGTCTCGTCACCTATCTCCAAGCTGGACAGTATAAGCTGTTAAAAACGTATCAAAAGGTAACCGTTCAAGAACAGCGAGAGCGTCTCATCAATACGCTTGCAGTGACTATTCGCAATTCTCTTGATCCGCATGCGGTATTGCTGACAACTGTTCAGGCACTAGGGCAGACATTTTCCCACTGTCGCTGTCTTCTATATCGTTGTCATTCGACTGATTCACAGATCACTATTGACTATGAATTTGCAGGCTCAGATGTCTCTTCCCTATCCGGTGAACGCTGGTCCCTGGCAGATAATCCCCTGATTCAAGTGGCAATGGCCCAGGATCGGGCTATTGTCATTAATGACACAGCAAAAGCATCCAACTTCCAGAAAAATCATACACTTCAATCAACCATTCAGTGCTGGCAGATTCGGTCCTGGTTATTAGTTCCCATCCGGTATCAAGGAACGCTAGTGGGCATGATTGAACTGCATGCCAGCGAAACAGATCCGTCTGGATGGCAGGAGCATGACATCCTATTTATTGAAGCCATTGCCACCCAAGCTGGATTCGCCTTAACTCAAGCTCAAGCCTATGCCGATTTAGAAACGCTCAATCGGCAACTTGCAATGGTAGAACAGACACAACGGAATTTAATTGCCATCGTCGGGCATGAATTACGCACGCCGCTCTCCACAATTCAAGTTTGTTTGGAGAGTATTGCGACTGAACCAGATATGCCCGCTGAGTTTCTCCAGACAATGTTGGATACAGCCTTAACAGATGCCGATCGGATGCGAAAGCTGATTCAAAATTTTCTGACCCTATCCCGTCTAGAGACTGGAAAGTCTATTCTATGTTTAGAATCAATTCAGATTCAAGAAACAATTCATATGGCGCTAAATAGTGTCAAGACTAGCTCAGGACAATTATCGTTGCCCAGCATAAATGTAGAGTTACCGACTGAATTACCCTCTGTCAAAGCAGATGGTGAGAGCTTAGTCAAAGTAGTGACAGAACTGCTAGAGAATGCCTGCAAATTCACAGAACCCGATGGTGAAATTACGATTCATGCTGGCCTAAGGCGAGGTGAAACAACTATGGGGGCAACAATACAAGACCCTAATGATAGTCATACTCCCGTGGTTGAAGTGACCGTTGCTGACACAGGACGAGGAATTGAACCGAGTCAGCTAGAAACTGTTTTTGATTGGTTTTCCCAGGAAGAAGATTTTCTGCGACGCACGGTAGGCGGTGCTGGATTAGGGTTAGCCATTTGTCGGCAACTAGTTCAACGCATGGGAGGGCTGGTCTGGGCTGAATCTACTGGCAAAGATCAGGGGAGTAAATTTCATTTTACAGTGCCCATTGAAGTTCCAGTCCAATATCAAAATAGCGTGTTAGCGTAGGTCATACGACAGTTAGAGTATCTTACAAAGAGCCGTAGGGTGCTGTTAGCGCAGCGTAACGCACCAAATCAGAGTGCTTGACTAGATTCCTAGAAGTAAGGCACCATCCGCACCTACACCGCCCACACCCTCAACGCCTTTAAGGATATGGCCACCGCCAATGTGGACAAAGTCACCCTAGAATTTGGCATCACCGTCGCTGGTGAAGGCGGAGTGCCCTATGTTACAAAGGGTAGTGCTGAATGTAACCTCAAAATTACCGTTGAATGTTCATTTCCAAATTCGTAGGGGTACTCCCTTGTGGAGACCCTGGATAACTTTGTTTGAACCATGGTTCAGGGGTCTAGGTGTTCAACCGTCTTTATCCTTAGAATCGTAGGGCGGAATAATTACCCGATAGTTGGCATCATAAACGTCCTCTGGCTCCTCAGGTGGGGGCGCGTCGGGTTCAGGAGCGGGTTCTTCCGGGGCATCACTGCCATATAGCCAGCCTTCTTCGTAGGTGCGAGGCTCATACATACTGGACGAGGGTTGCTCTGCTCCACTCCGAGCCCAGCCAATATCAGGGCCGCTGTCTGGTCTATTGGTTTGCCTGGCGGCGGCCCGTGCCGATTCACCATAGCCATCATCACCCCAGCCAGATTCAATATCCCTAACGGTATCTTCGGCAGATGTTCTGGGCATGTCTCTGGCGGCATAGCCGGGTGCCTGCTGCTGTCCCCAGTCGTCCCATTGCTCTGGGGCTCTAAAGTTTTCCCAGTCGCTATCGTAGGGGCTCCGGGTGTCGCGGCTGGCGGCTGGCTGAGGTGGCTGATAGCCTGATGCACTATCTTCGGGTGAGTCTACAAAACGGTTGGTGGGTGAAGGCTCTGGGGCAGGATCGCTCAGGCGCTTGCCGATGGGTCGATAGGCACGCTTTTGAGGAGCTAGCTGGTAAATGAGCCAAGCACACAGGGCACCTATTGCGATCGCACTCAATAACCATACCGCCAACGGCAGTGCCACCGTCGTCCCCCCCAGAACCACTAGCTCCAACACAGGGGTCAGATTTTGCAGCACCAAGATTACCAGTGCGGCCACCACCAATAGAAATGTAATGAGCTGAACCATCACCATCTCCTTAGACGTTTTGAGCTATGGATTAGCCTCACGACTCACCGGTTTGACCATGCCCCTGCCAACGATTTAACGGCACACAGTCAATATCCACCTGATCCAAGGCTCGGGCTACGACAAAATCCACCAGGTCATTAATTGTTTGAGGTTGGTGGTACCAGGCCGGAATCGCTGGGACAATTCTAGCGCCCGCTTCGGCTAAGGTTGTCAAATTACGTAGATGAATTAAGCTCAGCGGTGTTTCACGGGGTACCAACACCAGCGGTTTACCTTCCTTAAGCTGGACATCAGCCGCCCGCTCTAAGAGATCAGAACTTAAGCCAGCGGCCAGTTTACCCACCGTACTCATGCTACAGGGCATAATCACCATGCCCAGGGTCTTAAACGAGCCGCTGGCAATGGTCGCCCCCACATTGCTCCAAGCATGACAGCGCAGAACACCCTCGCTGGCCACCCCAGCCTGCTCCCGCCAAAATTGAGTTTGCTGCTCTAACTCACCGGGCAGCCGCACCTGTTGCTCAGCCTGCCACACCATGTACACAGCTTTAGAAGCCACCAAATCGACTTGGTAATCAGCTGTGAGTAGGTGTTTGAGGGCTCGCACGGCATAGATTAAACCGGAGGCTCCGGTGATGCCTAAGACGAGAGAACGACGGCTGGCCGAAGATGACGCTAAAACAGACGGAGAAGACGCCACCTATTCTTCCCCATCGTCAAACATCTCGTCTCCGTTCATCTCGTCTCCGTTCATAGCATCGTCGTCGTCATCATCAATGGCTTCACTGCCGCCACCCACAGCCACCAGGTCAATCTGCTGACGATAGTAGTCTACGCTCTTGACCTGCACCTCAACCCGGTCGCCCAGTCGGTACTGCTGACGATTTTTACGTCCCATTAGCTTCTGCTGTCGAGACCGATATTCATACCAGTCGTCCTTAAGAGAGCTGACATGGACTAGACCTTCCACCAGCAGCTCTTCTAACTCCACAAAGAATCCATAGGACTGTACACCCGTGATTAATCCGTGGAACACTTCTCCCGTATGAGCCTGCATAAAGGCGGCCTTCTTCAAACCCTCTAAATCAGATTCAGCTTCCTGGGCGAGACGCTCCCGCTCAGTCAGGTGGGTGGTGATGTGGTTAAAGCTCTCTTCAAACTCATTGTGAATATCGGGGGGCAGTACGCTCCAACTAACATGGCCGTGGCTGCTGCTGCTGCGCAAATCCACCCGATCTCTAGAACGAGTTGTCTTGCGATTGCGACCATCATCAAAGACGGCATGAAGGACACGGTGCACCAGTAAATCAGGATAGCGGCGTACAGGAGAGGCAAAATGGGTATAGCCATCTTCGAGGGCCAGACCAAAATGACCGTCAGGATGACTGCCGTAAGATGCGGGCTTTAATGTTGACAGCAGCAGGTAGGTCAGCACTTTCTCTGCCTTAGACTGGCTAAATTGCTGCACGAAGCCAAGATAGTCTTTGGGCAGTACCTCCTCCTCATTTTCCAGCTGCAAATTTAGCCCCATATTGTTGGCCAGCTTAATCAGCTCCTGTACATCACCGGGGTCAGGGGTACTATGGAGACGATAAATGGTAGGCACTCCTAGCTCTTTGAGATGTTTTGCCACCAGCTGATTGGCCAACAACATGCATTCAGTCACAATTCGTCGCGCCGGCAGCAAGTCCGACACAACCATCACCCCTAAGCCCCCTTCATCATCATGCTGAAACTTAGGAGAGAGATAATGGGACAACTCTTCTCCCGCCTCCTCTGGAAAAACATGATCCGGTAGGTTTAGATCAAACGAGCCCCGCTGATTGCGCTGTTGCTGTAGTAGTGCACTCACTTCAAACAGCTGGTCAATTAGCTCAAAGCTCTCTTCAAACTGAGCTAAATCACTTTTCTGAAACGACAGTTCTTCCATGGCCTCGTCATCATCTCGGGCCAAAATTGCCTGGGCCTGATGATAGTTGAGCTGCTGGTCGTTACAAATCACCGATGGCTGCACCTCGTAGGCCAGCACCTCACCTTCAGGAGAGAGAATCACCATAACAGATACGGTCAGTCGCTCTTTATCTTCTAGTAGGGCGCATAGGGATGTGGACAGCGGCGGTGGCAGCAGGGGCACGGGAGAATCTGCCAGGTATACTGATGTGCCTCGGCGGTAGGCTTCTTGGTCGATGGGGCTATTGGATGGCACATAATAGGAAACATCTGCCACATGAATCCCCAACAGCCAGTTGCCATCGTCCAGCGGCTCCAGGGTGAGGGCATCATCAATCACCTGAGCCCCGTCAGCATCAATACTGACGGTGGGCTGGTCCCGTAGATCGATCCGTTTTTTGATATCGGCTTTACGCACCCGGTTAGGCAATGCCTTGGCCGCCATCATGACTTCTTCAGGGAAGGCTCGAGGTAAATCATGTTTGCAGTAGACAATATCGATATCGGCAGCGGCTTCGGCATCGCTTCCTAAAATCTGGGCCACTCGCCCCTGGGGCAAATACTGTCCAATGGGATAGCGCAAAATCTCCACATGCACCAGGTGATCAATCGCTGCCTGCAGTTCCGCTAGACTGAGTTCATCATCGTCCTGGTTTTTTAAGTCCAGCTGAAACAACAGCCGATCATCCAGCGGCACGGCCTGCAGGGTTTTGTCCTCTTCAGATTCTTTAATGCGGGCCAGCACCGAAGAATTGGCGCGCTCTAAAATCAGCTGGACTTCCCCTTCAGGGCTGCGGCGTCGATTGCCTTCTTTGGTCACCTTGACCAAAACCCGATCACCATTCCAAGCATGGCTGAGGTGGGCTTCTCTTACATAGATATCGTCCGCTTCTTCATCGTCTTGAATGGCAAAGCAAAATCCTTTACTAGAGCAGCGTAGTTTGCCTTCAATCACCCCCTCCCCGTGGATGCGACGGTATTTGCCCCGTTCTTTTTCTAGTACGCCAATGCGTTCTAAGGCATCTAAGGCAATGGTCAGATCGTTGACCTGACTATCATCAGAGCAGTTGAGCTTTTTTTCTAGTGTCTTGGTCGTGACGAGCTTATCGTTTGAGAAATTGGCTAGGAGGGAAGCGATTGAAAAATGCATGTAGCGATGAATCCTACGCGTTAGTGAAACAATGCCACTGGTTTCTTGGCCAGAGACTGGGCATAGAGCGCGCTGTTTCTTTAAGAAACGTGCAAGAGCCGCATCCCTAGCAACTACCCAAACGCCAATGACAAACGATACTCTATGGACTGCAAATCGCAACGGCTACACTATTTAGCAACCAGTAATTTCACAAGGTACGAGGGCACTCCCCCTAAGACGTATCCTTGAAAACTACTCTAACTACCGCTGCACAGTGTAACGTGTCGTCTACACAGCCCTTAACCGAGCATGTTCAAGAAAATTAGCATATGAACGGTATAAGTTTTTCTCAAAGTGGACGTTATGTCAAATAGCTTTCAAATAACTTATCTAAATCTAACGGATGGCGCCCCTAATGTCGTTCCCCGGTAACCACAAAGACGACCCGACGGCCAATGTTGGTTGCGTGGTCGGCAATTCGCTCTAAATATCGGATAACCAGGACTAGCAGTACCGTTGGTTCAACATTGCCAGCGATAGGAGGCGTTTGCACTAAAAGTTCATAGAGGCGGTCGTAGTCGTCATCAACGACGTCATCCTTTTTCTTGATTTCATGGCCTGCGTTTACATCTAATTCGGATAGGGATAGCAAACTCATGGCGACCATGGATCGACAGCGATCCAACATGATCTGGATCTGGTCCATTGTCCCGTGCACCGGGTAAGGAAACAGCTTGAGGGATACTTCGCCAATATCTTTGGCATAGTCCCCAATCCGCTCTAAATCGCGAATCATCTGCATAAGGGCACTGACTAAACGCAAATCGCGGGTAACGGGGGCTTCTAGTGTGATCAGATTGACACAGTCCACTTCGATCTGCCGATAAAGCTGATCCACCTGCTTATCGTGCTTTTTTAGATGTTTGGCAGCGTCAATGTTGCGATCGCACAGCGCCTCTCTGGCCAACAAACAAGAACTTTCGACCAATGCTCCCATCCTTAAAACATCCCGTTGCAGTCTGGTCAGCTTCAGATCTAGGGCCGAACGAAATGCTGAAGACGCTGGAGAGAGACCTATGGCTTCGTGATCACCGTTGAATGTAGTAGGGTCGCTGACATCAATATCGGAGTTAGAAGCTATGTTCATTATTTTTTATAAATAACTGCACCCAAGCAGTTTTTAACGAGCTTTATTAAAGACGTGCGTTTAGTAATTAGATTCAGCACTTAGTACTGATAGCGCATTCACTATGAAATCAGGTGTTATAGAAGCTACATTCTAATGTAGTTTTGCAGTTTACTTTGGATACCATCGAGATCTATCCCGGAGGGATCCAGTTGGGGGTATCCAAAGGTCCTGTTGTTAAAGTGTGTAACAGATTGACTGCAAAGCGTCTGATTGAACCAGTTTTAGTCAACAATTCTCTAATAGCATAGTAGTTAACATTAAGTAAGGAAATTGGCACTCCATGGCTTTATCCGACACCCAAATCATCCTCGCCTTGCTGATTGCTTTAATTCCCGGTGTTTTGGCCCTTCGTCTTGGCACCGAACTCTACAAATAAACGCCCATTAAGATCGCGCACAGGCTTTTTGCTCTCTAGTTCCGGGCTTTCAGGCTCACCCTAGGCGGCGAGGGTCTAACCAGTCTTTTTGAGCAATGTTTATAGCAGCGTTAGACGTCCGACGTTTAACGCTGTTTTTGATATTATATTTTTTAGGCATTGCTGGCCCTCAGCATGAATTGCTCCGCTTTTAGATAGTTTTCTTGGCTTATGGATGGCTCAAATTGAACAAGAAGCCCCATAATGATGGCAAGCTGCCCAACAACGTGCTAGGAATGTGTGCTATGACTCGACGAGCGAAGCCTTTGGTGATCAGAGGTAAGGCCCGCCAATCGTTAGTTTTGGAGTCCACCGTAAAACTCACTGTCAATCTATTGCTGGCAGTCGTGGCCACATCCACCATCGCTAGACTTTTGCCCTACCATCGTCAGCAAAAGTCTGAACTCGAACAGCTGAATCATTCTATTCTCTCTTTAGAGAAAGAGCACGACGGCGTATGGCAGGACTTTAGCCACAATTTTGATCCAGAACAGTCTGGCCGCATTATGGGTGAACAGAGTGGTCAAGAAGATCCGTCTCGGCATCCCATTGTTTTAATTGATCCGCTGCAAACGTCCGATCCCTAAGCTGTCGCCAAGATAGGGAATAACACACTACAATCTATTGGCAGTCATGGCAGGCGTCCGTGGTTGCCAACGTTATCCATCTTCTCTATCACCCGCAGCCGATATGGGGCAGACCGTAGAACAGAAGCTAGCGGAATTTAAATTTGACAGTGTAGACGCAGCACTGATCGATTTATCCGCTGGCAAAGCTATTGTTGTTGTCGATGACGAAAATCGCGAAAATGAGGGGGACGTGGTATGTGCCGCCCAGTTTGCCACCCCCGACATGATTAATTTTATGGCCGTCGAAGCACGGGGGCTGATTTGCCTGGCGATGACGGGCGAACGTTTGGATCAGCTTGATCTACCCATGATGGTCAATGGCAGCGGATTTGAGGATGAAAACGAGCAAACCGCCTTCACTGTCAGTATTGATGCCAGTCTCAGCTGGGGAGTGACCACAGGGATTTCTGCAGAAGATCGGGCTCGTACCATCCAAGTGGCGATCAATCCAGAGGCTAAACCGCAGGATCTGCGGCGGCCAGGACATATTTTTCCCCTCAGAGCCAAAGAGGGGGGTGTGCTCAAACGGGCTGGTCACACTGAAGCCGGGGTGGATCTATCTAAGCTAGCCCGGCTCTATCCCGCCAGCGTTATTTGTGAGATTCAGAACCCGGATGGGTCCATGGCGCGTCTGCCAGAACTGATTGACTATGCCCAAACTCACGGCCTCAAGCTAATCAGCATTGCGGATTTAATTAGCTATCGTCTGCGTCACGAGCGTCTGGTTAAGCGCGAAGCGGTCGCTAATTTGCCAACTCAGTTTGGTCAGTTTCAGATTTATGCCTATCGCAATCTGCTAGACAATTCGGAGCATGTGGCCATCGTCAAAGGCGATCCGGCCACCTTTGAGTCTCAGCCGGTGATGGTGCGAGTCCATTCGGAATGTTTGACGGGGGATGCGTTGGGCTCCCTCCGGTGTGACTGCCGCCTGCAGTTACAAACAGCATTAAAGATGATTGAAAATGCTGAGTCCGGGGTCGTTGTCTATCTGCGTCAGGAAGGACGGGGCATTGGCTTGGTTAATAAGCTTAAGGCTTACTCCCTACAGGATATGGGGTTTGACACCGTTGAAGCTAACGAAAAATTAGGGCTGCCGGCAGACCAGCGCAACTATGGTATCGGTGCCCAAATTTTGAACGATCTGGGGGTGCATCAGTTCAAGCTGATCACTAACAATCCTCGCAAAATTGCAGGTTTGAAGGGGTATGGCCTTGAAATGGTGGATCGCATGCCCCTGTTGATTGAAGCCAATACCTACAATTCAGACTATCTGTCTACCAAAGCTCAAAAGCTGGGACATCTGCTGCTGCAGTCCTATTTAGGTACCTTGGCCTTGCTGTGGGCAGCACCGCTGCCCTCCGCGCAGCGTTACGAAAAGGTCAATCATCTGCGTCAGCTGGCCCACGATGCCGGGCTGTTACTCCAGGAAGAAGCTCGTTCGATTGCGGTATCTCTGTTTAGTCCCCAGGCGCTGATTGTCAATCTGGGGGTGGCTGAACCGGTGGCCAAGGACTGGTATCAGCAGCCCGACAATCGCTACCGCCGTGCGATCGCAACACTACTCGAACAACTCATCCAGTGGTCTGATCTAGAAGAGCTAGACCTACTCATTGCCAAGGGCAGCGATCCTTTTACCACCCTCCAGGTGGGACTCGATCGACAGATCTTTAGTTGGCAATCCCTCACCGTTATCGACGAGCAGCTGAGTACACAGCGAATTTATAGCTTCTCTCGCCATAATGTGAATGATTAAATACCTATAGGGGCGTTCCATGGAATGCCCCTATAGGTTATTGGAGGTGGATTAGCCGTCCCAGCTGAGGAATAGGCGGTACCGGAGAGCTGACCGTTGACAGCTGCCGTCGTCGTCTAGCCGCAACCACCTCAGTTTCCAGGGCTGTAACGGCCTGAGAAAACTGGGGATCGTTGGCCGTTCCCATCAGGTTGGGATTGTTGACTAGTGTCTTGCGCTGGTCCGATGACAGATCTACTTGAATATCGGGGGTAATCCCTCGGCGGCTGATATCGGTACCGTTGGGCGTATAGTAGTGAGCCACCGTGACAGCGACTCCAGACCCATCAGACAGCCCGTGGAGAGACTGGACTAAGGCCTTACCAAAGGTAGGGCTGCCCACCACAACGGCCCGGTCATTATCCCCTAAGGCCCCCGTGACAATTTCACTGGAGCTAGCCGATTCACCATTCACTAAAATCGCCAGGGGCAGCTCGGTTAGATGGGTGCGATTCGCCGAAATTTCCTCGCTGTCACCGCTGCGGTCAACCGTTCGCACAATGGGGCCTCGCCGCAGCCACATCCGACAGATATCAATGCTTGCCTGCAGTAGACCCCCTGGATTGTCCCGCAGATCTAAGACAAATGCTTCTGCCCCCTGGGTGGTCAGATCGGCAATAGCCGTCTGCATCTGCTCAGCTGCATGGGCGCTAAATTCGTCCAGGCGAATATAGCCCACGCTGATACCATTCTGAGTTTCAAGCTTAGCGTTGACCGTTTGGATTTCCACCCGCGCTCGCGACAGCACAAACGTCTGTGAGTCGCTGTTGCGCTCAATGGTCAAAGTTACCTGGGTATCCGATTCACCCCGGAGTAGTTGAGACGTATGTTCCGCACTGAGAAAATCTGTGGAACGACCGTCGACTAGAACAATGCGATCCCCCACCATCACACCGGCAATATCAGCGGGCGATCCCGGAATAACATCACTGATAATTACGGTGCCAGCAGAGCGATCCCGTCTTAGCCTCAGACCGATCCCCGAGACTTCTCCCGACGTTTGATCGGTCAGTTCAGCATATTGGTCAGGACTCAAAAAACGAGTGTAGGGATCCTGCAGACGACCCAGGGCTCGGCGCAGCTCGGCATAGGCAGCGTGACGCGAGGTGTAGTTCTGCCCCAGTAATTCTTGACGAACTTCTACCCAATTCGTCCGGTTAAAAGAGTCATCGACATACTCACGGTAGACAATCTGCCATGCTTCATCAAGAATCGCCTTGGGTCCATCCGTAAACGCCGCTTCAGCTGGAGATAGGGTCAAAAATGTAGGTGCTAGAATAACTGTTGCGATCGCGCCAGTCGACCGAAGTAACTCTAAAGTGGTTTTCATTGAAACGGTTGCGGCAGGGGGATAACGGAACGTTGGAAAGCAGTATATGAGTCTAAAACGAAGGCGTAAATTTACCCAAAGGCACATGCTTATACAAGTCATTGACCTGCGTGTTTATCAAGTCTGAAGCATTAATAAGCATTTTTGTAAAGTAGCGGACCGTTTAGAATCAGACCCTTGTGTGCTAGACCATTCAGCATAAATACTGGCCTTAAATCTAACGCACGAAATAGAGTAATTGCGTAAACGCATTAGATCTTTATCCAAACATTACTTTTTTAGGCTATGGCGGGTGTAGTCGGCTACGCTCAATCACTTTTGAAAAGGATTTAGTTTAATTTGAAACTCATCTAAATATCTTAAATACTACGTCTTCAAAGACTCATAGTCCATCTCCAGACTATTCTTCGGACCGCGTAATTACAGGAGTATATTTACGGAAGCCTGTATCGAGAGCTACCTGCCATGCCTAGAAGCAAGTTATTACAACGACGTTTAAGGGTTGTCTGTCTCGGGCTGCTGGTTGGAGTCGCAATTGTTACAGGGTTTATGTTGAGTAACCTTGGGCGAGCAAGTCACGCCCCAACTGATGCCTATCTGGTCCTAGGCGGTAGTATTCGTCGGGAAATGCACATGGCTCAGGTAGCCAGTACTTTTTCCAAACCTCAGCCAATTTTGGTGTCTGCCGGTTCAGCCGATCCCTGTATTCGACTGTTGTTTGAGCAAGCGGGGGCTGCCCTCGATCAAGTCTGGCTAGAAAACTGTGCCGAATCCACATTTGGCAATTTTGTTTACTCTGTGCCCATTTTGGAACGTTGGGGAGTGCGTCATGTCACCCTGGTCACATCTGGCAGTCATACCCGCCGAGCAGTTACCCTAGGTCGCATTCTGTTTGCCGCTCAGGGCATGTGGGTCACTCCCTTAATTGTCGATGAAGTGGGGATTCCAGGCAATCAGGAGACGGGGCTCAAAACGACCCTCGATATTGGGCGCAGTTTGCTCTGGGCCGTCGTAGCCCAGGTCTATAAACCCACCTGCGATCATCTGGTGGCGCTGGCTGAGGTCGATCTAGAGCGGTGGCGGCAGCAAGGATTTAAGTGTGAGCATCAGGCTGGCATTGAGGGTAGCTAGGGTGTCTGCTCAGCTGTGCCAGCATAGATGCCCGAATATAGGTAGTAGTCTTTAATTTTGACGCCAAACCGCTTTACCGAAATTGTTGCCACCTGCTCCCAGCCGGGTTCTAGTCGCAATGCCCCAGCAGCGATAAACGGGTGCCAGTCGTCTGCCAACACTAAGGCCGAACGACCTTTCAGTACCCGTGATTTGGCCCACACGTCAAACTGGTCGCGGCGATGGGAAATGGCCAACACCTGTTTGTTATTCAGCCCATAGGCTAGGGCCGATGCTGAACGGTAGTCGGTGGTCAACAATAGCTCATGCTGTGGGGCGTAGCCTTGGACCACCGCCGCCACCTGCCGCCAGCCAAAAGACATGCGGCCATCGGGATCACCGTTAGGACCCACCAGGGCTGCAAGCGGTAGCACACAGTAGTTGATCACCAGCAGCCAGGCCACTGCCGTGCCTAAAACTTGCATGCCATTGAGCCAGCGGCGATGCCTCAGGGTGGCCTCACCGCCCGGAAAAACCAAGGGCAGCAGGGGCAACAGCAGCAGATAGGCCAAAATATTCCAGTAGTAGAAGGCGGTAGAAAATAGCCCTACCAGGGAAAGTATCCCCGTCGATGTGGTGAATAGCCCCAGGGCCATAGTCCGATAGGTGGGAGATTTAATGAGAGATCTAGTAGAAGTACTTACCCTGACCGCACGCACCAAGGCCCATACCAGGGGAGGCGATAAAATCAGCGCCGCCGTGAGCCAAAAAAAGATTACTGCATCAGGGCGCAGTGTGGGACCGCCGCCGCTATCCACGCTGCGGGTCAGGTAATACTGGAACGAGAGCCAGTCATTTTGAATATTCCAAATCAATATGGGCAGGGTGAATAGGGATGCGATCGCAACTGCCCCATACAGTCGCCCATCCTGAAGCAATGGCCGCAGCTTTGGCTGAGATACTATTACCCCCAGCGCCGTCAGACCTACAAATACCGCCGTGTACTTGCACAGTCCGGCTAACCCCAGCATAATCGCCGCGCCGTAGAGATACCCACTGCGGCCTCGGCCATCCAGCCACACACCATCTAAAAACCGCACCAACCAGTAGGCCGACAGCAAAGAAAACGCCAGCAGCCACTGGTCATGCCAGGCCAAGGTCAAAAACAAAAAATAGAGGGGACTACTCCAACAGCACCGCACAACGATGAACCAGGCCTCATGAGCCCGTTCACCATAGAGATAGCCAGCAATCTGATAATAGGTCCAAAAAAATAAGCCGTTACTGACTACTGTGGGCAACCGCAGCACAAAAGGGGAATGTCCCAACCTGGAAAACATTCCTTGCACCCAAGCGTGAAACGGTGGGTGGTCGTAATAAGACCAGTCCAAATGCTGCCCCCAGAGCCAGTAATAAGCCTCATCAGGATTGGGAAATGCGGTGAACCAGTAAACACCATGGGCCAACAAAATCAACCACAGCCAGGGGAAAGGCTGTAATTGACTCAATCTAGTCTCCCTCCTCATCCACCGCCTCAATATCAATTCCCCATTCCCGCAGGAGGGCATCATCCCCCTCGTCGGTGAGTTCTTCAGACTCAAAAGATTCGAACTGAGCCGGTTCCACTAAACCGGCACGTTCTTCCGGGTCACTCCACAGAGTGGGCGTGTAGACAATGACCGGGAGTCCTGTGCCATTTAAGCCCCGCACAATCCGCTCCGGCGTTTGAGGGAAGGTAATAAACAACGGATAGGGGCGCTCAGACCCCTCATTGAGTAGATGTTCGTGCTGCATCGGCATCTGCCACTCATAGCTTTCCGCCAACAATATCTGGGTGCGCCGCCACCGATATAATAATTCTGAAAAGTCTTCATCCGGACGATGGATAAATAGGACCACGTCCACACCGGTTTTAATTTTCCACTCAGGGTCACACATCAGCATGACTAGGTCACAGGGTAGAGAGACCACCTCCCGGCGGGTATTGACCGGTCCCATTGGCTGATCAATGGCACGACGAATGCTGATATTAGGGAGGGGTATCGTGACAATACTTTCCTGAGGCCGCCGTATACTGGGCAACATTTCTAGATAGGGTCGATGTTGCTTGAGCAAGGCTAATGCCCCGTGGTAGTCGCTGCACCTGGCAAGCAAATGTTCATAATCGCCTTGCTGAGTAGCCATGATTCATTAAACGTGTGGCAAACATGTTTATTCTAGCTTTCCCATTTTATCAATCGTGCTGGAGCGTTCCATGGAAGGCCCTTACACGCCCTACAACAGTTCCGTAGACCTTTCCGCTAGGGCAGAACGCTCACCCCGCGTTAGCAGAATATGACCGGCCAGGGGCTCATGTTTAAACCGTTCCACCACATAGGTCAAGCCATTACTGGCCGCGTCCACATAGGGGTTATCAATTTGAGCCGTGTCGCCAGTCAGGATAATCTTTGTCCCTTCTCCGGCCCGAGTCAAAATTGTTTTAACTTCGTGGGGGGTCAGATTTTGAGCCTCATCCACAATCAGAAATTGTTTAGGTAAGGTCCGACCTCGAATATAGGTCAGTGCTTCAATCTGTAACAGCCCCATCTCCATCAGTTCTTCATGGCCTCGCCGCCAGTGAGCGGGCTTTCCAGCCGGATCCTGGGTGCCAAATATTAGATCAAAATTGTCATACAAAGGCTGCATCCACGGCGTTAGTTTCTCATTCACATCCCCTGGTAAATAGCCAATGTCTCGCCCCATGGGGACAACCGGACGAGAGATTAGTAGACGCCCGTAGGCTCTCTCCTCGGATACCTTTAAAACACCGGCAGCAATGGCTAGCAAGGTTTTTCCAGTACCGGCCTTGCCCACCAGTGTTACTAGAGGGATGCTGTCATTTAGTAGCAAATTTAGTGCAAATTTCTGTTCCCGATTGCGGGGATGTATCTGGGAAATACCCGCATAGGGCACCTTGGGTAGCGGCACAATATGCCCGGAGGCGCTATCCACCATAGCCAAGGCTGTATGGGCCGGATTATTAACATCGATCAGAGTCAGAGACTGATTGGGGTAAAATTTTCCTTCTAACTCTAACGTGCCTCCTCGAAACAGCTGGGTAAGCTGGTCCGCATCCACCAGTAGTTCTCCTGTACCTGAGTACAGGTCATCGATATCGATTTTATCGGTTTCATAATCTTCAGCCGCTAAACCTAGGGTATCGGCCTTGATGCGCAGATTTGCATCTTTGCTAACTAGGACTACCGGACAGTCACAGGTGTGTTTGTGCTCGAGGGCAACGGCTAAAATCTCGTTGTCGGCTTTATCTCCTTCTAGCTCTAAGGGCAGCGACGAGAGCGTTTCTTGATGACACAAAGAGACTTTGAGCGAGCCGTCTCCTTCTAGGAGAATGCCTGTGGTCAGGCTACCCTGACCGCGAAGCTTATCGAGTGTGCGAGACACCTGACGCGCATTGCGTCCGGTTTCATCCAAGGACTTTTTGAATCGATCTAGCTCTTCGATAATGGCTATGGGCAAGATGACGTCATTCTCCTCGAATCGATAGATGGCTTTCGGGTCGTGCAACAGCACGTTGGTATCGAGGACGAATGTTTTTTTCATAAATTCAAATCACCTTTGAAGTCCTTTAAACCCTCACTTAACTATCAATCAGACAATCAGACCGATATTTAGAGGAGAGGGCAGAAACTTCTTAACAACTAAATAGACAGTAGAAATGTATGTACTATTATCTACTAAACTTTGCCTATTTGCGTAACGGGCTATGGTTCCATGATCAAATGGCTGTTAGCGGCTGCTTTGTCTGAGTTCTTGATGAACTCGGGTACCCACCTGGAGAGCTTCGTTGAGCAGTTGGCCGTAGTCTCCGGCCAGATCTGAGGCCTGCAGAGCTTGCAGGCTGTAGAGGTTAGTTTCAATGCTGGTAAATAGCTCGTGACGACGGGCGATAAATCGCTGATGTTTGCGCATGATTTTATCGCTCATCAGACCACATACCAAACTTTCACGGGTCAGGTGTAGGGCCTCTTTGACTTCATCTGGGTTGTCTAATGACAGGCGTTTAGAGCGATCGGCCTGACGCAGTTCATCTAAAATTTCCACCGCTTTCATCATTTCTTTAAAGCGGTCAACTTCATCTAACAGATGGCTGAGCACTTTGAGCTGAGTGCCTTTGTGAATGCCGTAAATACCGTGGGCCACCGTGGTTGCGATCGCGCCTCCCACGCCCACAAACACCCCCACCGCCTGTGCTGCCAGGTTTCGCCCCAACACCAGACACACCGGCAGCCACAAAACCAGGGCGACTGCCAGCACCAGCCCTTGATTGATCAACCAGGCCCAGCGCAGACCCGGCTGCCGAAATACCGACAGCCGGGTGCCCCATCCCATGGATAGCTCACTAATATCTAAACCGGTCAGCTCATCGAGATCATGATTCGTAATCCGTAAATTATCCAGGTTGATTTCGCTCATTCGCTGTATAGGAATTCATACGACGCCTTGCCCACCGCCGTAGAGGCGTTCCATGGAACGCCTCTACAGGCCCAATAAAGACCCTAGGCTCGTAAAAATCTGAGCGTAGAAATTACCCTCAATCTCAGGGCGAAAAACCTGGAACGGCTCATTGGGAGCCCCAAAGAACGGACGCAGGGTCCAGCCTAGCTGGGACCCCACCAGGGCATATAGACCCAGCCAGCCCAGTAGTAAACGGTTCCGCAGCTGACTACCGGCAGCATCTGGCCCCACCACATGACGCATCCCTTGGTAAAAGAGACGGACACCAATCACACCAGTCAATCCCATTACCGCCACATTGAGCAGCAAGAAGAAGTTATACCCCTGAATCGAAATCAAAAAGAACAGAACCACCGGAGCAAAGCTAAACAGCAGTACACTGATCACCGCCACGGTGGTCATTAGCATGGCGCTATATTGGCGAAAATTGAGTTTTGAGCCAAAGAGAATATCAAAAAAGTACAGGGTGGGCAGACAGATACCCAGGGTAATCAAATAGAGGGCCGGCAGTTTAACCATTGACGCCAGCATCTGCAGCAGGCTGCTGGACGAGCCAATGATCGCTCCATAGACCGCAAAGAATATACAGCTGACCACCAGTAGAGAAAAGATTTTACGCTCCAGTTTGACATCACGGCGAATGTCTTCGAGAAACTGGTTGCGATCGCGCAATAACTGAATCAAAACTGAAAAATGCTTCATGCGATGCCTACTGGAATAACGTCAGGAATACTCCCAGACATGGCTACACAGCATCCAGCAACCATTTCGAACAGGGGCAAAAATTAAGGCCGAGACAGTAACGTCTCGGCCTAATTATCATAGATTTCTAGACTTGAGCCTGGCGTAGGGCCAAATTAACCCAGCATTAGGAGCTTTGAGCCTTAAGCTGCTCAATTTCCTGGCGAATAGCTGATAGCTGCTCGGTGAGTGCCTTGATTTCAGCCTGGATGCCGCTGTCTGCCACCGGTTGAGCTACTGTGTTTACCGTTGCACTACTGGCGGGAGAGGGCGCAAAGGGGTTGGGCCATTGGCCATCCAAGTTACCACTAAAATTATCCACAAATTCTCGGGCTTCTTTCTCAGTTAACGCCCCTTTTACCTCTAGCTCATCGGCAAGGCGGTCAAAATCTGTACCAATATCAGAAAATTTGCTAGCAGACGCCTGTGGATCTTGAATAGCCTCGACTGCAGATGCAGCAGCTCCCAATGAGACCCGGAAGCTTTTTTGAATCAATTCGGTCAACGTATCAAAATTCATGGCTAAAGTCGATTTAAACGCCTAATCACCGTTCTACACCGGAGCATACATTATAGACATTCTGGCACCGTCTACCCGGTCCTAGATACATAGCTCAATAGCTGACGGTTAGTCTTCAGATGTTGAGCAAGCCCTAAAGCCCCAAGCATTGACGAGCAACCCAACCCGTCACCTGTTGGATCTGTACCCGATACCAGCCACGGCCATATTCCCCCAGCAGCGTTACCGACGTACCATTGCGGAATGTCCCCACTACGCTATATTGGATTCCCCCGGCGCTGCGCACATTACAGGCATTGTAGGGAGCAGGTGCTTGAATTGGCCGCACGTTCTGGGCCTCAACTCGACGCGCCATCATCAAAGAGGCCGCTAGGGTGAGGATAAATCCACTCCAGCGTACATATTTCCATCGAGCTGGAATCTGAGAAAGCCGAGTCCCTGAATTGATCTCCATTGGCTAACAAAACCTCCAGAAGGCCCTGTGATAGACGTTTTCACTTCTAATGTTAGTCAGATATTTTCAGATAACAACTAATTAGAAACAATTAGCAAAATACTAAATATAATCTCTAAATATTAACAAATGAGTCGCGCTGTTAAAGCTGTGAATTTAGCTCGCTTGCCAACCAAATTCCACTGCTAGAATTTTGGAAATGTTCACACTAGATACAGTAAAGGATCTATGCGCTCATATCTCGTTGCGGTTGTTGATGGTGCCCAGGCTCGTTTCTTTACCCTGACAGCCGCAGAGTTTTCTGATGAAGAACAATCAAGGCCTCATCTAACCGAGCACAGTAGTCTGAACAATGCCGAAAAGCCCATCGCTAGCAAAGGCAATACCGACAACCTAATTGGCCGTAAACACCATGGTAATCGTCACGAAAAAACCACACAATCTACGGAAACAAACCGACGCTTTGCTAGCAAAGTCCTACAGCATATCCATGCGGTCACCCAAAATTTTGCCAGCCATCATCTTATCCTAGTGGCCGAACCCCATATTCTAGGGAGCTTACGAGAGTCGGTCTCTAGCCATGTTCCCTCTACCATGACAGTTAGCGAACTCGCAAAAGATCTCTGTCGATTAAATGCCCATGAGCTGCACAAGTATTTAGCCAATAAACAAATGCTGCCCTGTTCCAATCGAGTGCGATAGAACAGCGGTGCGATTTGGTTGCGAAGTTTATGGGGGCGGCATCGTATTTCACCGTATTTGTTATGGTGACTACACCTTACCGGCTTCTCAGGCTTCGCAGCTGCCTATTGAAATTGCTTTTCTGT
This sequence comes from Leptolyngbya cf. ectocarpi LEGE 11479, assembly GCF_015207065.1. Classification (GTDB taxonomy): domain Bacteria; phylum Cyanobacteriota; class Cyanobacteriia; order Phormidesmidales; family Phormidesmidaceae; genus Leptothoe; species Leptothoe ectocarpi. The sequence goes on from NZ_JADEXP010000009.1 coordinate 35,843, forward strand.
ATTTAGCATTTGTTGCCATTTGGCCGTAATAACAAAATTATGCCGCCGGGGATACTGAGTAGCCATCCCAGCAGGGTGATCGTTAGGGCCAATCCTAAAGCATCCTCTGCGCCTAGACCGACTCGACTAAAAAGATAAATCCAAATCCCTTCTTTGAGTCCCAAACCGCCCAATGAAATAGGCAACAGCGTCAGCAACACTACAATCGGGATAAATATAACTAGAGCTAAAAAGGAGATGTCAATATCGAGCTGCTGAGCAATTAAAAAGTGATAAACCACAATGCCCAGCTGCAATACAAAAGAGAGACCGATGGATGTAACCAAGGCTGAGCGATGGCTAGAAAACTGTTGTAATAAAATTTGAATTTTTATCAATCGAGCTGCGATCGCACCCAATTTAAATCGTCGCAGCCAGGGAGCGGCCCATTTCAACAGGTGTGGACTCATGATTAGCAATACCGTCCCCACTAATGCGCCCAATGCACCTAAAAATAAGGTAATAATGTCCCAGCGCCCAATAAACTGAAATGCGGCAGGTAATCCCATAACAGCAATCGCTGAAAGGGCAACTAAGCCAGTAAACCGTTCTAAAAATACTGATACCAGGGCAGTTTCAGCATCTTGGATAAATTGGGTAACCTGGTAGACCCGGTAGACATCGCCCCCAAGGGAGCCGGGTAAAAAGATGTTTAACCACATACCGGCAAAATAGCTGCTCACCAGCTGTTTCATCGGTACTTGGTAGCCTTGAGATTGTAGAACAAGTTGCCAGCGCCAGCAGCTGAGCCATTGTAAACTGGTATAAAATACCAGTGCCAAGAGAACAAATGCCCCAGACAGGGTGTGAAGCTGTTGCCAAGTCTGGAGAATATCAAGTTGGCTAACGATTAGCGTGAGCAAGGTGACACTGACAATAATTTTAATGATAGTGAGACGAGTCATAGTTCTTCTATCGCAACCTGTTTTACTTGCTCAGTAAGCACCCAAATCTTTACCCTGCTCGGGGGTGTGGGGCAGCCAGCCATCGGCAGGATCCCATAGACGTAGGCTGGTGCCAAAACTGTCATACACAGGTTTCCCAACAGTTTGAACGTACTCCAGAATTTGGGCACTAAGGCGGCTCTGGCGAGCATCATCAATATGGACCCACACCCGCTGAGAAGTTTCTAGAACCCTCTCTAACTGGTCAACATTGGTGACAACGACACCCCCTCCCCAGCGATCTAACAATCTGCCATTGCGCCAATAGGTGGCATCTAAAAACCAGGTGCCCATGAGGAAATAATCCACAGGGCCTATGGTTACCGGGCCAAAAGAGGGGGTGGGAGAGATGACCACATCGCCGGCCTGGCGATGGTCACGGATATATTCGAAAATGGCGGTGTTGCGACGCCCCATGGCCTGGGAGTAACTATGGACAATCCGTCCTAGTTCTAGATTGCTGGTCAGCAGTAAGGTTAAACACAGCCCAACAAGAACCCCTACGGGCCAGTGAGGAAACCCTTGTCTAAGGGTTTTAATCAGCTCCTGGGTAATTGCGATCGCACTATAAATCGCCAGCATAACAAACAGGGGATAAACGCCATAGGCATACCGTTCAGCAATCTGATAGGTGAGCAGTGTGAGTACCAGTAAGTTGAGGCACACAAAGCTAAATAGAAATAGTACGAGGCCCGCCTGCTGACGTAAAAAATAAACAAATCCAATGAAAAAAAACATCGTGTAGAGAATCTCTAGACGGTTTGGCCCCACAAAAAAACAGGCCAAAAACCCAGTCACATCCAGTAAATGGGGGCTGAGGTAGGACGTAGTACTGCTGGATAGCGCCGTCCAAGGAGTCAGACACTTAATTTTAAAGAAGATAATATCGTAGGCAAATATGGCCATCACCATAAATGTGTTTAACCACAGTCGCCAGTCGCGGTGCCAACGAAACCGAGGGCCAAAGCACAGGTATCCCAACAAAAAGCCAGGGGTGCTGGTCAGGCTCACTTCTTGAATGAGTAAGGTGGCTGCTAGCGCCACAAAAAAGACATACTGATGGCGTCGTCCTTGATCATCAATAAAGCCACGGATAAAGGCCCACATGGTCAACAGTGTTGTAAACTGCACCATCTGGTAAAAGCGGATAAAGCGGGAATACCAAATCTCCCATGGGTTGAGGGCCAATATTAGAGTGACCACCAGTGCGATCCACACGCGCCCAGTCACCCGTTGGGTGATATAAAACATCAGCAACAGCGTTGCTGTGCCTATAATGACCGAGAAAAAACGAGCATTAAATACAGAATCACCCACCAGTCGCAGCCACAGGGCTAACAGATAGTGAAATATGGGACCTCGCGTGTACCAGATACCTGAGGTGGCTAGCGGAGCCCCCGTTCGCAGAATGCCTCGAGTAGCGTCATAGGATGTATTTTCATCGGAATCTAGATTTTCTTTAGTCAGACGATAGACCCTGAGGCCAAAGCCCAGTAACAGAATCCCCCCTAGAGCGGCTGATCGCTGCCATTGTGGTCCAGTTTCTAACGCTGCTAACAGCCGGCAACTGAGTTGTTCTAATCGAGCTAAAAGCTGCCACTTCACGACTGCGGCCAGGCCGCCCAAAATCAAAAAGATCGATCCTGGTGATAACGATTGGCTAAACAACAGACCTAGACCCATAACACTCGCCCCGCTAATGAGGCCATAGCGCTGCCAGCGAGGACAGTCCCAGCTGATCAAGGTGAGCAGGAGCACCAAGAGACTGCCCAATAACCAGTTGAGATTACCTCCAGACTGCTCCAACCAAATCGCCCACATACCCTCACCATGGCGATGTTTCAGCAGTACTGCCCCCAGTAAAAATACTAACGAGGGTAGTAACAGGTCTGCCCCTACCGCTAGGGCATTCTCTTGTCGGTGCAGCCACAGACGCCCTAACCCCCAGGCTAGGGAAATGCTCAGGCCACAACCCAGGCCCCACCACAGCAGCTGATGGCTAACATACCAGCCGGTACACTGTAAGAACGGGTAACCTAAAAAATGATGAATAAACTCTTGACTCATCACCTGGCGCACTAACACAGTGGGACTGGGCACTATCCGATGTGCGCCTGACCAATCGTCTCCCCCACGCCAACTACCATCGGTTTGGATCGCAGAGAGAACATGCCCCTGGCTTGACTCCGCCCAGGCGTCGACAAATACACTGAGGGCTGGGTTAGGGATATCCCTAATCCAGCCAGACTCACTCGGTTGAGGTACAGGCACATCCCCCTGCTTTGACTCTGCCCAGGCATCGACAAAGATGCTGGGAGGTTCCTCGCCTGTATCCCTGGTCCAACTATTGTCAACAGGTTGAGCTAGATGCACAGCTACTTTGTTTTTACCAGGTTTGACATAGGCGGTGACATCAAACATGCGTAGCTGTTTACCCTGGGTAAACGGTTGGGTGTCGACCAACCGTCCATTGATAAAAACCGCAGGTTCACCAACGGCGGCATAGCGCAACAGGCTACGGGTGGCTCGACGGGGAACCTGCCAGGTCTGATATAGCCAAGGACCTGCTGTGGCAATCCATGAACCCTGAACCGGTCGATCAAACAGCCGCTGGCTGAGACGGGTGTAAGTGGTTTCATACACAGGCCCCAGAGGCACTGCTTCAGGCCATTGGCTATCGTCAAACTCCAGATGAAACCAGCGCACCGCCGACCGATTTTCGGCCAGTGTGGAGACCTGCCAGGGGGTGGCTCCGGTGGATAGATCAATGGGCGTAACATCTGTTTCCGGTAACACCTGGCCTTCAATGGCTATGCGGGGATTGGGATCACCCTTCATGACCTCAATGGCAATGACATTTTTACCCGGTCTCACATAGTTGGTCAGGTCTAAATAAACCGATATTTTCCAATCAGGAGAGCTTGCTAGTGCATAGTTCAGACCCGTCTCCGCTGCATAGGGCAGGGTGTCGCTAAAATCTTGAAGCGGTACTTTGCGGCGGTAGGTGAGGCCTTTGGGACTATTGAGGGCACCGTTTTCACGAATGACCGACTGGCGACCGTTGATATTAAAGACAAAATCATTGTCGGCACTGATGCGCACCCAGGCCGCTTGCACCGTCTCAGGTCCATAGAATGTGTGGCGCGTATAAAATCGGTAGCTGGGCTGAGCCGAGGTAATCCACTGAACCTGGGGTGACCAGTGGACTGGAGCGAGGGGAACGGTGGCAGGCTGCCAAATGGCAAAGCCCAGATTGCCCCAAAGACAGCCTACCAGCAACAATATGGCTAGCCAGCGTTTATTCATCTGTCAAAGGCTCCTGGTGCCATACATCAGAATTTACCGAACGGCGATAGGCTTCCCACGCCCCATTGAGGTCGCCCCGGTGGTAGTCAGCCCAAGTCTGGTGCACATGGGCTTGCCCCATGAGGCCGATATTCGGGGTTTGAAAATACTGTTGTTCGTGAAGAATGGTGGTTGCGATCGCAGCCGATGCCTCATACTGTTGGTCCACCGCCTTGACCAACATCAGATCGTACAGCGCTTGGATATGACCGGGAAATAGCGCTAAGGCCTGCTCTAACAGTGCACTAGTACCGCCCGATTTACGATTGTTGAGCTGACGCTGGCTGTTGGGAGCAATGGGGTTCAGCGGACTGTTGGAAAAATTAGGATAGTTATTCCCATGGACCGAAAAGGGTAGTGTCGGTGCGTTAAAGTAGGCTGTGCCCTGATTAATCAAGGCCGCTGCTAGATATTCTCTTATGACCAGAAGCTGGGGATGGGCCTGCCAAGCCTGTTCTAGATAGGGGATGGCTTGGGCAAAGCGGTGCCCCTGATAGTGGGCCATCCCCTGACAAAAGGCGCTCAGGCCGACATCAGGGTGGCCCTGGTAATAGAGAGAGTCCCCATAGCGTCTCCACCCATGGGGATCGCCTTGAAACGGTGGATAAATCCGCATCAGCCAGGGGCTTTGTTGACCAACAGCAGCATAGTCACCACGGGCATAGGCAACTTCTAAGGCTCGCTCCCAGAGGTTTGCGCCGATCATATGGATCAAGAGTAAGCCCACCACAATGACGACTATGGGTAACCCTTGTCTAAGATCTTGGTACAGGAGCAATAATCGAGAATTTCCCCTTAAATACACCGCTAGTAACACAATCACTAAACCCGTAATTGTCAAGCTCCATCCCTGGCCAATAAAAGCAAAGAACCCATTGCTGTAGCCAAACCCATCCAGCAAAACGTGATCCCATTGAGACAGTTGAAAGAAACGAGTATCTGGAATATCAAACGTAGCTAATGTGGGCAGTGGCTGAAACTGAGCAAGAGAAATAAACTGTTTCCAGTGATTTTGAACCTCGGCAAAGCTAGTTTCTACCTGGATATCTACCTGGCTTAGCTGGTGCCAGTAGGACAGGGCCAAAAACGCTTGCTGAGGCCGCCAGGTCATTAGACCATAGGGAAACAACAGTGTCAGACCCAGGGCCAGCCACACAGTAAAACGCAGTGCGCCCCCCTGCCAGCGTATCCATCCAATCCCTAGGACCAATATCACCCCACCAGAAAATACTCTCCCGAAGGAAAACGTTGTTATCTGTAGAACCTTTAAACTCTCAGGAGGGAGATGATACCATTCGTAACGTAGGCTGAGTAACAATATTAGAAAACCGATCAGCCCAGTTAGGCGCACGCGGTTAAACCACTGTAGAGCGTTAAGAATCTGCATCGTTATGGCACCTCTAGAGGCGTGTTTATCTCCCCATCAACCAGATTAGGAGTTACCCGATCTCCAGGCTGTAGCACCCGTGGGTCAAGCACTACCTGCTCTCCCACCTCTAAGCCAGAGATAATTTCGCGAGTATTATCAAAGCGCTGACCCATCTCTACTTGGCGGACAACAGCTTGTCCATTTTCAATCACCATGACCATGCCGTCTCCCCCTGACAGATGGGTGACAGCCCGTTCAGGCACTTGGATGATGTCTTGCTTTGGGTTAAATGCCACAAACCCCTGCAGTCCGGGTGACATTTTTAAGTTATCCACCTTGACCCAAACCGAGTAGGTATATTGGCGGTTAATACTCACCTTCCCTAGACGAAAACCTTCGGTCTCAACGGCTGGGTTGACTCGAATCACCTGACCGGCAAACGTCTGTCCTGGATAGGCAACCAGACGGACAGTGGCCGGATCACCCACGCTAATGGTATCAAGACGTACTTGATCCACAAAGGCTTCAAACGCCACATCTTGACTCAGGGTGATCAGGGCATCTTCACCAATTTCATAAAAGTCTCCCGCATCGACATTCACCTTACTAATCAGGCCATCGGTCACAGCATAGAGCAGCGTTTTATCCAATAACGTTTCGTTTTCATCTAATCTTGCCTGGGCTTTTTCCATCTCTAGGTGTAGACGTTCTAACTCCAACGATTTTGTTTGGCGCTGATTGGTCAGCTGATTTTGGGCAGTGGATAGATCAAGGGTCCGTTCTAGAAAAAAGTCTTGGTTGATAGAGCGGGAGTTTTGTTCAAAAAATACCCCTTGGGTTGCTGACTTAAACTCTTGTAGTCGTTCCGCATAGAGATCTTCAGCGTCAAATAGCCGAAACTCGCTGACGGCCCCCCGCTCGTATAGATAACGCATGCTTTTTAGGCGTTTATAGGCATTATCCAGCCGGGTACTAGCCGCATTGCCATCTCGTTCGATTTTCTGTTGTACATAGGCTTCACTGTCTTGAAATCGGTCTTCAGCTTCTCCGAGACGCGCTTTGGCCAGAGCCACCTGATCTTCGAGAAGTTGAATCCTGCCTGCGAACTCAAGGGTGCGCTGATGTAACTGGGTTTGAGATCGCATCACATCGGTTTGAGCCTGTTGTACCCGTGTTAGCAGATCGTCCTGTCTCAAACGAAATAACAGTTGGCCTTTTTTGACCCAATCCCCTTCTTTCACCAAGACGCTTTCAACGACACCATTAATTTCAGGTCGAACATTCACGTCATCCAGGGCTACTGATACCCCCGGTGCACCCACTGTCTGATCTACCGTCCCTTGACCCACCACAAAGGTATCCATGGTGATGGGTTTACCGGCCTGTCGCTGTCGCGCCGGGTAGCCAATGTCTGATGAATAGATACGCGATTCTGGATTATTTAATGTTGGCAATAAAATTCCCAGTGTTAGGAGAACCATACCTGCCAACGGAACTATCACTAATATTGGCAACAGCCAACTTGATGTCGAAAGATTGATCCCCCTGGACATAACTGCGTAACAAACCTCAACGGGTTCGTTGCTAAAGGACTCGTTGGTAGATGTCCTGCCACAGAGCAATAATGCGTGGCCAGCTAAAACGCACTTGAATATCTGTTAATCCCTGATGCCCGAGTTGGGCTGCCCATGCTGGGCGGTCGAGTAAATTTGAAATAGCCTGGGCCAGTGCCCTTGAATTTTTCTCAGGCACTAAACAACCCGTTTCTCCTGATCTAATCACATCTGGAATACCCCCAACATCGGTGGCAACCACAGGTTTACCATGGGCTAATGCCTCAATCATGACAATACCTAATCCTTCTGTATCCCCTTTGCTATCGACAATTGCAGGCAACACAAAGATATCGCAGCTGGCATATTCGTTCACAAGGTCTGCCTTGGATAAAAAGCCAAGAAAGTTCACATGTGGAGCAAGAGCTAGGTGGTTGACCTGTGCTTTTAACTCAGTTTCGAGAATGCCTGAGCCTACAATCCGTAAGCGCACATTGCGTTCAGTCAATAAAATGGCTAGGGCATCGAGCAAATAATGAACCCCCTTGCGCTCGTCTAAACGACCCACAAATAGCAGGGTGGGAACTTGCCCAGAAACACGGGGCGATGGGGCTTTAGCCTCTACAGTGAGCCCATAGGGAATGACCTGCAAAGGGCAAGGATGTAACTGGGTGACTAGACCTTTTGTAAAAGACGAATTGGTCGTCACTCCAGCTGCCTGGGGCAACAGCCAGCGAAGGATATGAGCAACAAATCCAAACCGCTGGCTCAGCAACAGTTCTCCCCCATGGAAACTAAAAACCATCGGGATAGTGAACAGTTTGCTAGCGGGCCATGCCATCAGCCCATGGGGGAAGGGCCAATGCACATGCAACAAATTGGGGCGAATTTTGTGGCATAGCCAAAACAGTTGCCATGCTCCCAATATTACATAGCAAATAGCCGGAATCAGGTAGAGTGGCTGACGTTTTAATTTAGTGGGTGCTCCGTCCCGCACTAAGGTTTCAAATCGTCGCCAAAAATAGCGAAAACGATAGACGCTAACCCCTTCTAGTTCATAGGATTGACTGCCCCCATAGGCAGGCGCAAAAATGCTAAACCTGGCCCCTGTGCTCACGGTTCGCTTAAATTTAGGAAGGGTTGCCTAAATTATCCGGTGAGTGAGAGGTAGATATCATCCGAAGCCTTCAACAACTGCAGAATGCGCTGTTGCCGCTCAGATAAAGCAGAGAGAAAATA
>NZ_JADEXP010000443.1 GCF_015207065.1 Leptolyngbya cf. ectocarpi LEGE 11479
CCTTCCATGTCACTAATACAACCATTGAGGCAATGACGTGGATTCGGGTAGTTATTAATACCAACTAGTAGAGCAAACAAACAGCGAGACATAATTCGGCTTTTTAGTGAGATACATTCAGGAAACTCTAAGGAAAACGCATGCTACTTGCTTACTTCATAATGCATATAATTACGGAAATTGGGGCTAAAAATTAGATGATTTATCAATTTTTAGCCTGACCTGCCAATCTATGATCGATGAAGTAAGCAATATTGCGGATTTTACGTTGATTTAGTGGCGATTAGTTTTAGCTTGTGCTAGACCCGCACTACCTGCGATCGCAGTACCAGCTAACCCCAAACCTGCTGTCTTAACCTCTGACTCAGATTTTGTTACAAGTACTACAATCCCAAGTACACAGCCCACTGCTGCCAGCAGCAAAGGCGTAACTGCCCCAATATACTCAGGATTACTCCATAGAGCTTTGGCTTTAGGCGTAGATTCCGAAGTAGCATCTTTAGAAGCATCAACTACTGAAGATACAGGTCGCTCAGTGGGCGCTAGATTATTTTGAGTGAAAGCAGACATTATTTTTTCTCCTGTTAATGCAGTAAATGTTCTTTCTTGTTCTGTTTGCAGCAACTAGCGCTTTTATCCATTAGCTGTTGCTACCGAGTGTTGACAGTAGTAAAGCTCTCGCTTGGCACGAATATTACGCACATGCTTTTTCACCGTATTTACAGTAATAAATAACCGCTGTGCCACCTCCGCATAGGTAAAGCCCGCCTGCCGCAACTGCCAAACCTCACCTTCCCGCTCAGAAAGCCCATACCATCGACTTTCCAATAGCGCCCTGGCACGACTCAACTGCTGCCGATCCTCAAGACGTACCCAAACCATCTCATCTGGATAAGTACACACCTGAAAACGCCGCACATGAATACGTAACTGCATATTTAGCGAAAGCATCACCTCAGCTTCTACAGACCTGAGAGGTATCTCATCTAATGAAGTCTGCGCCTCAATACGATCAGTAGACTGCTCAACCATCAACCGATACAACGCTCGAATTTCCCGTTCTAGCAATCGTTGCTGTTCATAGGTACTCGTAGCCTGCTTAAGCAACCCACAGGCCGCTTCATTGACATAAAGCAACGCACCAGACAAATCAAAAACCAGGATGCCCTCCGAAAAAGCTTCCAGAAAGCTCTCTAGGAAACTATGATTTAGCTGACTGTCCCAGATTTCTAACTCAGCCAGACTCGGAAGAATCGGTGCTACAGCCCCAGTTCCTAAACGTAATGTTCGATCATCTTGGTCTGCGATTGCCACCTTTCCGACCGTATCCAAGCAATCATCAATAGCCTCTTGTACCATAGTGGCCTCCTTCCTTTGTAGGTGTGACATAAGAGCAGAGCTATCTATCTCTTTGGGCAACACTATAGGCGGGGCATCTAACCCGAAGCACACTACATTGAAAAGCACATAAACCCTTTTGGCATAAAGGATAGAAGCCTATGGGAAAGTTTCAGCTTGAGGGATTCCCCGAAGTGATTAGAGGCGCGACTCATCTATTTTCAGAGCCGTACCGATGATGGAAGCTCGTCCAAGGGCTTGACACATATGTTAGCTTTTCTCTCTTAACAACTGGGCAATGGGATCAGCGGCCCCACGACGTAAAGCATAGTCTAGAGCTGTTCGATTCCATTGGTCCCTGACGGTTGTGTCAGCATCGTGAGCTAGCAAGAGCTGAACTAGATCAAGATGGTTTTTAAACGATGCCAAAATCAAAGGGGTCACGCCTTCACCATCGATCCAGTTGACATCGGTACCGTGGTCAATCAGCAGACTAGCAATCTCTGTAAAGCCATCACGGGCCGCGTAGGTAAGGGCTGTGTTAGTGTTGTGGACCAGATTTGGATCGGTGCCCTGTTGGAGGAGTTCCCTAACATCATCTATATGTCCGGCTAGGGTAGCCTCGATTAAACGAGGTGTAGTTTCAGCTACAGCCACCGTAGAAGAATCTACGGCAGTATGCTGCTGCTGGGTCAGGCCACAGCTAACCAAGCAGAGCAGAGACACCATGAGCGGTGTCAGCAAATAATGTTTGCCTGTGCGATTAACCTTGAACCAATCCATGGTTTACGTGAAGCACGCTAGTTGTATCAACACTATTATGAAGGATAATTTTGTTGCTTCTCCGCCATGCCCCAGTGTGATCTTTAGCAGGATCCTTATAAGAAGGTACGCACATATCGTTAGATAGAGGTCAGGCATCAGATTATAGCCTGGGGATAAGAATTTATAAGATCCGAAGGTTATGCAGAGACGTTCCATGGAACGTCTGTACAGCCAGAAAATGGAGCCTATTAAATCTTTATTCCCAAGTAAAAAGTGACAGAGCCTTTGCCAGACTCTGCCACTGTTATCAAGAGATGTTTAAGAGATTATTTCGCTAAAATTAACCCAGCAGCTCTTTTACTTTGGCAACAACACCAGTGGAATCAATACCCTGGTGGGGGAACTGTTCCCAAAGACCACCGCCCCCTTCAATGTGGGTGCCGATGTGGGCATACTTAGGCGTTAAACCACGCTCTAACAGCCAGGAGCCCATGCGGCTACCCAAACCCGTACGACGGTTAAAGGACTCAACCACAACGACCATGGGAGACGCTCCGATCTTAGCCAGAGTCTCTTCATCGACAACATTGAGGGTGCCCTTGTTGATCAAGCCAACATCAATACCTTCTGCCTTGAGCTTCTCAACAGCGTCCAGGGCGCGATAGAGGGCGGCACCAAAGGCTACGACGTAACCAGCAGTGCCTTCGCGGACGATGTCATCCTTACCTGAGGTGAAGGTGTAGTCTCCTGCAAACATCTCGTTACCGTCGGCATCCAAAATCATGGGGACTTTGGAACGGGTGGAGAAGATAAAGCGCAGACCGGGGGCATTAAAGACAGACTTCACACAGGCGCGCATTTGGTTGGCGTCTGCCGGGAAGTAAATGTTAGTGGGGTGACTATCATCTAACCCGTTGTCGGCGAACAGGTTGTTCATGCCGAAGTGACAGGTGTTGTCGGCCATGTCATCAATGCCTGCGTGGGAGAAATGGCACAGCAGGTTGGAATAGTTGAGACGGGCCATGGTGATCTCGGAGATGCACATTTCAAGAAATGCGCTAAAGGTGGCAAAGATACCTTGCTTACCTTCTTCCATTCCAAAACCAGCTGCGGCTGACAGGTTGCCGCGCTCTTGAATGCCACCGCTAATAAAGATTTCAGGATGGGCATCGTGGATAGTGTTCAAACCGCAGGAGCCTTCCAGGTCGCTATCAACCACCAGAACATTGTTCTTACGATCTGCTTCGCTCATGGCACCGAGAATCTCGACCACAGCGGCACCAAAGACCTTACGGTTGGCATCCGTTTTGTCACTGGAGCCAAGATAGGTATTGGGGTTCTTGGGTGCTTTTGTATTCTTGAGAATATCAGCGGCAGCTTGATGACCGCGAGCCTCCAGGTAGGTGATGGCGGCAGGAACAGAAATCACATCGTGGCCGTGGTTGGAGCCCTCTAGACCTTCAATGCCGGGGCACATGGGGCGCTTGAGGATAACGGCGACAGGGCCAGGGTGATTGATGGCTTCACAGATGTTGGCATAGAGGGCGTCAATGTCTTCGCCGTTGCACTCTAGAACTTTGAGACCGTGCCCTGCCAGGGTTTGCTTGACGCTGTAGCCAGGTAGATACTTAGATGGGTTGCCGGCGATGGTAACGTCGTTATCATCAATCAGCAGCTTGACATTGATGTGCTGAGCTACGGCTAGGCGGGCGGCTTCAGCGTCGTTGCCTTCTTGCTGAGAACCGTCGGATCCTAGACAGAAAACAGCTTTGCCAGGGTTAGCTAGGGCCACACCGTTCACGTAGGGCCACATGTGACCGAGACGACCGGAGCTAAATTTCACCCCCGGTGTGAGGCCCAGTTCGGGGTGACCCGGTAGGTGAGAACCTGCAGCCCGGTAGTTCATTAGCTGCTCAGCGGGCAGATCACCATTGAGTGTGGACATCAGATATTGAGTACCTACCCGGTGTCCGGCTTCGTCAAAGAAGGTGGGGACATAGCTGTCAGGGGCACCCCGGAAAATAGCATCCAGGAGCATCACCTCGGGGACGGTATCGTAGGGGCCACCTGTGTGACCACCAACACCCCGGGCAGCACCGGTTGCTGTAAAGAAGACAATGGCATCGCGGCAAAGTTGGATGTTTGCTTTGATGGCCTGGCGCTGCTCATCAGTCAGCGTCGGTGTGGACGGGTCCAGACTAATGCGTTTGTAGGCACCTAAGTCAATCGGAAAAGCAGCCATGTCGTATCTCCCTTGTGGCGTTGTCAAGGGGTATTTTCGCATTCCATGGAACCGGATGGGCGGAAATCCAGGAGTTTTGTGTTAGAGAATACGGAAACTGTGGTACTAATTCACCCTGACCAGGAATGGAGTTAAGGGTTAGGGATCAGGATTTTATAAGATCCTTGTTTCTTAGTTCATCATCTGGCGAGAGTCCAGCAGCAGCGCTCTTGTCGAATTAGGCGGCTTAGGCTGAGCCAATCAGCGATTTTAATAATAGCTGTCCGTCGGTGCCCACCCCCCCCATC
>NZ_JADEXP010000444.1 GCF_015207065.1 Leptolyngbya cf. ectocarpi LEGE 11479
ATCAAAGCCGGAACCATTATTTTATCCACCCTGGTGCGTCTGTATTGGCAAAGCCTTTGGCGAGGAGCTGACCCTTCGGAGCAAGCCTCTGCTTCTCCAAGCAGCCTGCAGCAGGTGTTGCTGTTTATCAGTGCGGTGCTGCTGGTGGCGGGTAGTGCCTATGTAGTCCCCTATGGAGATTTTCGCGAAACTGCAGCGGTGGTCCATTTTTGGATTGGCAGTGCCGTTATGGGGCTGGGCTTTATGTTGGCCTGGCCGCTGCGGCGACTCTCAGGTCGATGGTTTTGGGGGGTTGCGATCGCAACTCGGCTGCTACTGCTGGCCATGTACCCCGGCGACGACATCTGGCGCTATCTGTGGGAAGGCTACATTCAGCTACAGGGCTTTAGCCCCTATGATTTTGCTCCGACAGCCGCTATTTTAGAGCCGCTACGGACCGTTTGGTGGGAGCAGATTAATAATTCATTTGCCTCGGCCATTTATCCCCCGGTGACTCAGCTTGGCTTCCGTTTATTGGCCAGTATTGCCCCCTCGGTAATTTTGTTCAAAACGGTTTTTACGCTGGCAGACTTAGGGGTGTGTTGGTTACTGAGTCGGCGTTTCGGCTACCGAGCTACCTTGCTCTATGCCTGGAATCCTCTAGTACTGTACAGCTTTGCCGGGGGTGGGCATTACGACAGTTGGTTTGTGCTGCCGCTGATCATGGCTTGGCTATGGTTTGATCGAGGCAGCGATCCAGATAGCCCTCAAAACTCTCGGCGTTTACCACCCTTGACTTATCTGGGGAGTGCCCTATTTGTCGGCATTAGCATCGCTGTCAAATGGATATCTTTACCGGTACTAGCATTTATTGTCTGGCAGGCCCTGCGGCGTGGGCGTATTGGCATCGCGCTTTTAAGTAGTCTTGTGGGGTTACTACCGGTGGTACTGGCAGCTTTGCCTTTCTGCAGCCCTACTTCCTGCCCATTAGTGCGGTTTGGGTCTTCCTTTGTGGTGAACGGCCGCAGTGCCGAGCTAATTCCCTACTGGGTCGGGCAGCTATGGGAGCCATCACGCTCAGCCAACTGGCTCTATGCTTTTCCCCTGGCCCTTGTGGTGGTGTGGCTGCTACTGCGGGCGACTAGCTTTCACAAGTTCACCGAATGGTATCTGATTGGGCTGATGGTGATTTCCCCCATTATTCATTTTTGGTATCTGAGTTGGCTCATGCCCTTTCTGGTGACCAGTCGAAATCTGGGGAGTCGGCTGGTGAGCCTGTCAGCCTATATATACTTTATGTTGCAGTATCAGAAATCGTCAGGAAACTGCAGCTGGTTTTTATCAGAAACACTGCGACACTGGCTGTGGTGGCCGTTTGTGCTGGGGGTGCTCTGGAGTAGTGCGCAGGTGACGTGGCCGAGGTTGAGATTAGCGACAAAATTGAACAGAACTTAAGGTGCTTCTCAGCCTTAGTTCAGTTGGCAATGAGAGATTGCAAATGAATCACTCGTTTGGCCAAGTCTAACTCCTCATTTAAAACAGCTATGAAACGTAAGTATTTATCCGCTCTTTTGCTGGTTTGTTCCCTGGGATTAGTGGGTTGCTCCACTGGCGCTGTGACCACCACCGACCCATCCTCAGCAGAGGTCAACATTGCCTCAGCAGAGGGTTTGGACTATACGCTTTACGATGAGGTTTTGAGTACCTATGTCGATGAGGCAGGCTGGGTCAACTACGCTGACTTGCAACAGTCTCGGCAAGGGCTAGATACGTTTAACAATGGTTTAGCCAATGTGGATGACGCCACGTTGAGTAGCTGGAGTGAGGCAGAACAAATTGCGTTTTGGATCAATGCCTATAACTCTCTAACGCTGAAGTCAATTATCGACCAGACTCCTATAAAGCCCAGTATCAAAGACATTACCGGCGTGTGGCGTTTGCGTAAGCATCCGATTAATCAAACAGAAAAGACGCTCGATAGCATTGAGCATGATGTGCTGCGGGTGGACTTTGATGAACCTCGCCTCCATGCGGCCATTGTCTGTGCAGCCATTAGCTGTCCGCCGTTGCGAGATGAGGCCTTTACCGGAGAAAACCTGGACACTCAGCTGGACGAACAGGTGATGCAGTGGCTAGCTAGACCTGACGGTCTAGAAATCGATCAAGCAGCCGGTGAAGTCAAGATATCCAAGATTTTTAACTGGTTTGGCGGTGACTGGATCCCTAGCTACGGCGTAGACAGCGGCTTTACCGGTAGCAAGGAAGAGCGGGCCGTTCTGAATTTTATTAGTAACTACGTTGGTGACGAAGATCGAGCCTATTTAGAAGCCGGTGACTACAAGGTTAGTTATTTCGACTACGACTGGTCTTTGAATAAGCAGCAATAATCGAAGCGAACGCATCAAATACTACTTCAAATACGTAAATAGCAAGGGGGCACATCGTGGTGGGTACGAGGGCATGTCTGATGTTGTTTACACGGTACCCCGAGGCTGGTAGTACCAAAACTCGACTGATTCCCCATTTGGGAGCGGTACGAGCAGCTGAACTACAGCGATGGATGACGGCATCCATGGTGCAGGAAATGACCGCCCTGTGTCCGGAGATTGATCGCCAAATCCATTTTTCTGGGGGCGGTCTATCCCAGATGCAGGCTTGGTTAGGGCGACAGTTAACCTATGTACCTCAGTTGGCAGGTAGTTTAGGAAATCGTTTGCACCAAGCGTTTGTGGAGAATTTTCGGTTGGGTATGAAGGCTGTGGTGGCGATTGGGTCGGATTGTCCAGAGCTGAGTGCCCGTCATTTAGAACAGGCGTTTCGGCAACTCCAGACCCATGATGTGGTGCTGGGACCAGCCGCAGATGGTGGCTATTATTTGATCGGTCTAAGCGGTGCCCAAGCAAAGCTATTTGAGACTATTCCCTGGGGCACTGGGCAGGTGTTTGAACGGACGGTTGCGATCGCAACCAGCCTCAATCTTTCTATCGCCACCTTGGAAGAGCTACGGGATGTGGACCGGCCTGAAGACTTGGAACTGCTTAAAATGCCGATTTGCATCTAGAAGATTGAACTGGAAAGTGGCTCTAACGCCTGCATTGCCCCTCATCCTAAATCCTTCTCCCTGGGGGAGAAGGACTTTGAGTCTAGCTCCCCTTCTCCCTGGGGGGGAAGGGGTTGGGGGATGAGGGCTCGAAGCTTTGAGCTACTCTCCGATTGTGTATACACGGCAACCACAAGGCTAGATATGACCGACCTGCTGGGGAATGGAATAGCGGGCTTTGCTCGGTACCATCTGGGCGTAGAGATTTTCTAGCTGGGTAATGTTAGTACTCAGGGTATAGCGGTCCAACACCCGCTGTCGGGCCTTGCTGCTCAAAATCGCCAACATTTCAGGATGGTCTTTTAGCAGGGGCAAAATCGTCTGCAGCTGTTGAGCCACCCGTTGGGTATCCAATACAATACCGGCTCCGTCTTCCAACACTTCGCCGTCGGCCCCAGCATCGGTAGCAATGCAAGCCGCACCGCAGGCCATCGCCTCCAACAGCGACAGGGAGAGCCCTTCGATCAGAGATGGCAAAATAAAGGCATCCGCCCCTCGCAGAATTTCAATTCGGCGACGTTCATCGGCGACAAACCCCAGCCATATTACCGAGTTATCGGCTCCGTAGGCGGCTTTTAGGGCCACCTCTAGGGGACCGCTACCAATAATCAGCAGCTTGTTTTCAGCCCCCATATTGGCCATCTTCCAGCCTTTGAGCATGGACTCTACATTTTTTTCAATGGCCAATCGACCTTGATACACATAGAGCTGCTTGGCCCGAAACTCTTTTTTGATTAGGGAAGGCCCTGGGGAATATCGATACACATCCACCCCGTTGGGAATAATCACTACCCGTTTTAAGGGTACACCGAGCTTAACTAGCAGTTCCTGCTGAATGCGGGAAAACACAATCACCCGGTCATAGTTCGCTAACCGTGGGGCATATAGCTGATAGGTAATATGCTGGGTGCCCGATGTGAGATTGCGCCGCTTCCGGTCAAAGGCCGGATGAAAGGTGGCCACCAGCGGGATACCTAGCTCGTGACAAATATCTGGCAGCTTGAAATCCAAGGGAGACAGGGAGAGCGAAGCATGCACCAAGTCGGGCTTGAGTTCGGCGAGCACCTCAGCTAGCCGTCGAGCTGAGCCTAAGCTAGGAATGATGAGAATCTGGGATTTGAAGATAAACGGTAAGGAAACCTCTTCATAGCCGACGTGATCGTCTGCGGTTTCCTCATCAGTCGCAAAGTGGAGGAACGTCACCCGGTAACCACGCTCGAGTAGAGCATTTGTAATCTCTCGACCGTAGGTGACATTTCCACAAAACGGGGATTTTTTACCAATCCATGCGATGTGCATCTAAGGGGGTCTATAAATTTAGATGTTGATTAAAAGGGCAACTTCTAAGAGCAGATACCCAAAGCAGACATAAACGGCTCTATGAATTCAACCGTTTGGCAAAACGCCCCCTAGGAACCCTTATTTACTTAAGCAGCGGTTTAAGTCATCTAACTTAATTATGCTTAAGCAACCGTACGAATGCTTTATATGACTTTATCAGGATTTTAAGAAGTTACAGAGTATGGAGTGCTGATAGGG
>NZ_JADEXP010000445.1 GCF_015207065.1 Leptolyngbya cf. ectocarpi LEGE 11479
GGTCATCACATCCAACATGGTTTTCACACCGATCAGGGTGGTACCATAGTTGGGCGGCGCTGTTACCACCCAGGCTGGATCAACCGTCAATTCTTTTCCACCGATAGTCACCTTAGCCGACACTGAACCATCGGACATATCATCGCACCAGCCATTGTTATTACCAAAGCTGGCAGGCGGATTATCGGCATAGGCCGAGTGAGACTCACCATAGCCTCCTAAAAATAACAATCGCCCTTTCTCATCGGTGCGCAGCTCCCCCAGATAGACGGTTTGCCCCATAAATTTGCCATCGTCAAATGGGGCAGGTGGGGCATTTTTTCCTGAAACGGTTTGGGGCTTGGGGCAAATGTCTAACTTATAACGATCCTGGTTAGGAATATTGGCATTCCGGCGATCTGCCCTAGGGCCGCCGGGTAAATCTAAGGCTTCAACAAATTCGTACCAGCCAGCCTTTTTATTGGCAATTTCCACCGTCCATTCAATGGTTGTATCGGGATCGTCTGCTGTGATCTCACGGATGGCGTTACCGTCTTTGTTATAGCCATAGATGCGAAAACGAGCCGCCTGACGCTTAATGGCTCCCTGGTCATCCTTGAAAGCACCGGACTGAGCCGGATTGGTCACCTCAGGACCAATGTAGTATTCATCTCGACTATTGCCAACGCGGGCAACGCCAAGCCCAGGATGGATGGCATAGTAGGCGATATCTGTAGCAGCCTTATCTGTGCTCATG
Organism: Leptolyngbya cf. ectocarpi LEGE 11479; assembly: GCF_015207065.1. GTDB lineage: Bacteria > Cyanobacteriota > Cyanobacteriia > Phormidesmidales > Phormidesmidaceae > Leptothoe > Leptothoe ectocarpi. The sequence goes on from NZ_JADEXP010000445.1 coordinate 737, forward strand.
GATAGAATCTCAAATAGTGTGACAACTCATAATACACTGGTTGCATACGAGTAACTATGGTCTGGCTAATGGTGAGATCGCACTTCCCACTCAACACGTCTTATTCAATGTAGTGTGAGAGTTGAGATCGCAAGCATGTCATACCATTTCTTTCATCCGTGGATCTTAGTTACGTGGTGGAAACATACCTTGAACTGCAATGATGTAGTTAACGGCTAAATAAGGTGCTGCTTCTGTAGATGTTCCTTTACCAGGTTCATGCATCGTGAGATTACCTGTGAGGTTACCCTGGCTTCCCAAACGCCGTCCTGACCCCTCGTGAACAGGGGCACGACCTCGAAGATCGGGCAGGGCAAAGGTACGTCGCCCATCCCCTCCATAGGTCGTTCCTAGTATGCTGTACAGAGCTGGATTATTTTCGATTGGCAAGGTACTACCATCACAAAACGCCCAGCCTCTAGGGGCAAAGGTGCCCGCAAACATAATAATTTGTCCAAGCAATGGTTCCATAGGTTGTCTCTCTCCAAGTAAAAAGCAACGAATAAACAAGCTGGTCAGCTAACAGCATTGGCTCAAACTGATCAGCAAACCGCTTGAGCATGGCAGCAGTGCTACATCAACGCCCATTCAGCCGTGGCCAAATTTTATCTGAAAGAAATGGCAACAAAGGTGTTAAAGAAAAGGACCTGATCAAGTCGCTCACTTCTCTTACCTCATCTCACCTTTCTTACCCAAGGTGTAAAAGGTAAGAAAGGTGAGATCTATTATGAAGAACTATGATGCCCGCTATGAAAACGTTGCACGGATTGGAAATAGCAAAGCATGGATTTATTGTGTGGTTAAATACCCACTAGCGGGTGCTTTGATTTTCTATGCTGAATTTACCTATCTGTCTGGGTTGGAAGGGGTTGAAATATGCCCTGGTGGGCCTGTTATCGATAGCCCCTATTATCACCGTTCCCACCTTTTCCAGAGCATGGGCCCAGGTGATTCCTGATACCTCCCTGGGTAATGAGGCTTCAACGGTTATCCCCACGGTCGGTGGTCTACGTTTAGACGGTGGTGCAGTGCGTGGCACTGGGGTATTCCATAGTTTTTCTGAGTTTAATGTTGATCCCGGACAGCAGGTTTATTTTGCTAACCCAGCGGGGATTGCCAATATCCTCACCCGAGTAATGGGGAATGCCCCCTCGGCCATTGACGGGACGCTGGGGGTGGAGGGTTTAGCCAACTTGTTTTTGCTCAATCCTAACGGCATCGTGTTTGGTGATAATGCCCAGTTAGATGTCGCTGGTTCATTTACGGCGGCCAGTATCGATAGTTTATGGGTTGATGGCTATGAATTTAGCGCCGTTCAGCCCGATGTGCCCTCACCGCTGCTGACGGTAAATGTGTCGCCAGGGATTCAGTATGGTACCAACACCGGTCTGCTGGAAAATCGCGGTACGTTAGCCGTTAACCCCCAACAAAATTTAACTCTGCGAGGGGGCACTGTCCGGAATCTGGGCACGCTCAGTGCTCCCGGTGGTCAGGTGGAGTTGTCTGGCACTGGTATTGATACGGCGGGGGGCACTGTTATTACGACGGATAACAATGGTGATAGCGGTGATATTACCCTAACTGCCCTCGGCGATATCACCGTAGGCTTGCTGGATAGCCGCAGCACAGCCAATAACGGTGGCAACATTACGGTGACCAGTCCAGCGGGCTCGGTAGCCACCACCGATAACCTGCTGTCCGACGGCAACGCCGAGGCTGGAGACATTACCATTACGGCCGCCGAGAATATTTTTGTGAATGGCAAGATCGTCACCGATAGTTCAATTACCTCCGGCCAGGTCGCTGATTTTTCCGGCGTGGCCGGGGATGTCACCCTTATTGCTGGTGGCGATTTAGACTTGCGATCGCCCGATCCTGTTTCCCGCATAGGTGACATTAGTGCCGGTGGATTACAGTCAGGGCAGATTACCCTCACCAGCGGTGGTGCCCTGAACGCTGACAACTATCGTATTGTTAACCGCATCGCTGGTGAGGGCGTGGGCGCGGATATTCGGATCACGGCCCAGTCGCTGAACTTGAAAGAAACGTCCGTCGGTGTTCTGACACGAGACGAATCGCTGGCCCTATTCCTAGGGTTTGTCCAAAATGCTCAGGGGGGCAACGCTGTTGTCGATGTTGCTGAGGATATTGTCCTAAATAACAGTTTAATTTTTAGTACCGCTGACTTTGGCACCGCCGATGGGGGTGATGTCAGTCTCAATGCCCGGTCCCTAACGATTGGGCGCACAGCTGGGTTTGATTTTCCCTTTGCTTCTGATATTTATGGAATCGCCTCAACTGCCGATTTTGAGAGTGCTGGTAATGGAGGCGATATTCGGGTCAATGTGACAGAATCCATCGATCTCGTGGGCTCGTTGCCTGGACCTTCCACCATTCCCCTCGACGCTGCTGATTTTCTTCAGTTGAGCAGGGCTAGCGCAGGCATTGTATCAGCTGCCATCGGCTCCGGTGATGCCGGCACCATTACGCTGAGCGCAAAGCAACTCACAATGAGCGCCGGAGCCGCAGTGAGCAGCTTTGCGGTTTTGGGTAATGGAGGAGATATTGCCATTGTTGTCGACGACATTGACATGGACGGTATCGCCGGGATTTTAACAACAACGAATTTTTTTGGGCAGGATGCCGGTAATTTAGAGATTCAGGCGGAAGACGTTACCCTGACCGACGGCGCTACTGTTCTTACCTCTTCGATTTCGCCAGGGGATGCGGGGGATTTGACCCTCAACACCCAGCGGTTATCGATTCAGACCGGTAGCCTGCTAGCTTCCAACACCTTAAACTCAGGCGATGGCGGTAGCCTCTCCATCCAGGCTGAGGAAGAAATTGAAGTCATTGGTACCAGTGTAGCCAGACGTAGCGGCATTGCTACCAATTCGACAGCGGCTGGGGATTCAGGACCCTTGAGTATCATCACTCGACGGCTGAGCGTGAGCGATGGTGGGGAGATTACCACCGCAACGTCGGGCAGCGGGGCAGGGGCCAACATCGACATTACCACTGGTCTGCTGCTGCTCAATAATGGACAAATCAATGCTTCAACCACCACCGCTAATGATGGGGGCAACATTCGAATTCGAGCGGATGAGTCGGTGGAGCTGGTGGGTAATGGATTTAATGTCCTCGACGAAACCATTATTAGGCCTGCCCTAAACCAGTCCCTGACGGTGGATAACTTTACCCAAGGTGTTTTAACGGTGGCGGCTGGGGATGGAGCCGCTGGTAACGTGGCGATTGAGACACCTGAGTTAACGGCCCGCGAGGGAGCATTAGTCGCCACCACCACCCTGGGCAGCGGCGCAGGCGGCAACATCGACATTACCGCCACCAACGATCTGCAAATCGACGGTTCGCTCCTGGCAACCGGCTCATTTACCACAGCTCCCTCGGGAAACATTAACCTTCAAACCCAGCGGCTGCGGGCCAGCGGTGGTGCCCAGGCCATTACTACAACATTCGGGGCAGGGCAGGCTGGTGATCTCACCGTTGTGGCCACCGAGTCTGTGGATTTGATTGACCCCACCGATACAGGCATTGCTAGCGGGCTACTGGCCTCATCTTTTGAGACGGCGACGGGGACGGGGGGCAATATTCAGGTGACCACAGGAGACTTTCGCATCATTGATGGGGCGACGGTGACGGTGAGCGGCGAGGGTGAAGGGGACGCTGGCAACATTGGCATTGGGGCTCGGCTATTGTCTCTCGACCGGGGGAATATCACCGCCACCAGTGCCTCTGGGGAGGGAGGCAATATTGTGCTGCAGATTGACGATGTGTTGGTATTGCGTAATAACAGTTTAATTCTGTCTC
>NZ_JADEXP010000446.1 GCF_015207065.1 Leptolyngbya cf. ectocarpi LEGE 11479
CCCTTACCCTCACCGTATCCCCAGCCAACAAACTCAAATTCCCAGCTGTCTGTAACTGACTCTCCTCTAAAATCAAATTCTCCCTCGCAGACAACACTGCCGACTGAGCCGCCAACTCCTGCACCCGCACATCACCGCTCACCCCCTCCACCAACACATCACCATTCGGCGCAAACAATCCCCCAGTACTGTCAATATCCCCTGCTGACAGCGTCAAATTCTCACCTACCTCCAACAGCGCCTCATTCCCCAACGCTGCCGCCAACTCCCGATCAAACCGCACCCCAATCGGCACATCCACATCAATATCCAACAGCTGCGGCACCCCCGGACTCGTCGCACTAAACACCGACCCATCCGGCAACACCAGCTCATCCGCCGTACTCACCGTCAACGATCCCGGAATATCCAAACTCGCATCCGGTCCAAACAACACACCGTTCGGATTAATAAAAAACAAATCTGCATTCCCCAGCACTCCCAACGTGCCAAACAGATGCGATGGATTCTGCCCTGTCACCCGACTCAAAATATTAAACACACCGTCCGGGTTCGCAAAATTCGCTGTCCATCCCTCGCCGATGTTAAATTCTTCAAAGCTGTGAAACAAATATTCATCTCGCAGCGCTCCACCCCCGAGTAAATCCACCTGGGGAGCCACCGTTGTCACCGTAGAGCCTTCTGACCCAAGCGTGCCATCAGGAGTAATTAGATGCGACTGTGCCGCCACCGGGATCTCACCTGCAGCCAAAACACCACTAACCGAAAGCACTGCCGAGTAAATCAGAGCACGTAAACGCATAGCTATAACTTCCAGAGAACTACAGGGATGGGGGTGTGCTACGTAGATACACGTAATCAGAGTAATGATAGTCCCCCTATTCCGGGTTCTGTCAATAGAACAGAATATTAAGTTTTCCCCAACATAAAACTCTCAGGTTATTCGGTTTGTCTATTCTCCAAAAGTAGAGGATTACCTAAGAGCTGGAAGTTTTAGGATAGAATCCAGCAGGATGGACTATAAGTTGTACACTTCTAATCCGTCGTTACTGTCAAGGTATATTCACCTTCACTTAGAAAATCGTAAGTATTTGCAATCACTTGATACTGTCCCGTATGGGGCAAAACCACGTCAAGCTGAGCATTTTGCGCCCCACCTGAATCATCATCAGTAGCGATGGTATTTCCATCAGCATCTAGGAGGATCACATAGGTATCAAACGCATTACTCTTCATCTCGATGCGTACCCGCTGACCGGCCTGTCCGCTAAAGCGATAATCGTTATAAAAGCTACCATCCTGCAGGATTTTATTCTGTTCTAAGGGTAAATAACTCAATACCCCTAATAACAGCTTACGTTCCGCCTCTAGCTCAATAACTGACTCAATACTGGCCAATCGTGTACGACACTTAACAATCTGCTCTACCACCTGATCTACTGTCCAATCACTGGGCAGTGTCGATAGCAAATGAGGCAACCCCGTAAAATCTAACGGAGCCATATTGAAGTACCATTCCTGTTGATGAGGCTCTAATACTGACAGTGCCTCGTTTGCCAGATTTTCACCCAGCACCTTGCCCTGAAAACAGGTAGGCACAGTCCCTGGTTGTGCAACAAAGCGTACTCCCCAGATCTGCTCCCCTTGTTTGTTAAAAAATGCAAACAATTCCGATGCTGCATCGGGATCCATCGTGCTACTAATCAAGTGAGTGCCATTGGGGAGAGAGGACCACTGCCAGGCAGTCGAAGAAGGAACAGGAGGCGTGGGGGAGACAGATTGCCCTTGAGCAGTAAGCGGTGGTAATAGCATTAATGCAGCACCCATCAACCCATAAGCCAGTTTTGGATTTGCCCATCTCATAGTGCGGTCTCCATCACAGCTAAAGCATTCTTCACAGTTAGAACTGAAAACTTTATTCTTAACAAGTTCACAATCAGTAACTCAGATTTTATTCCAAAATGTCATCATCACTATCATCCTTCTAAATTTCTTTCAGAATCATGCTCCAAAGATTTTGTATCAGCTCCGCTTCACCGTTATTACAGGCCCCATATTGAGTAAATACAATAGGAGTAAACCATCCTGGCTCAAATAAGAACGTAAGAAACTTAAATAGCGATATCACCATGTCGTCCTCTAACTCAATCATTCACATCAGATTCTTAACCAACCTGTAATCCTCAGCTATAACAGTCATTGGTCGCTCAAACAAAAACTCACTGTAGTCTGCTAAATCATCAACACCAACATAGTTTAAGAGCACTTCAGCTGTTATCCACAATACAAAACGAATAGTTAAAGTGTGACAAGAAGACGGCTTATGGAGCTTTGTCGGCAACATTGATTTTCTCCTGTTACGACTATGTTTGATTACACTTATTTGAGTACCACGGGTGATTGCAGCTGCAGCACATAGAGGCTGTTGGGTTCAATACTGCTGTATCTCACTGTTTCAGGTTGGCTGGAGCCGGAAAAAGAGCCTAGTAAAGCACCCGCTGTTGCGCCAATTCTCTGTGAATCCGCATCACACGCTCCAGAAATAAAGCTATCAACCAAACACCCCAGAGCCATGCCTTGTCTACTCGTACTTCTAATAGAATTATGTCTCGAGCTAGCTTGGTGATGCACCATGGGAACCTCTATACTGGGTATGATTGGACTCAGTGCACTTACAGGTAGCAGTTGCCCATTGACGATAATGGCTTCAGCAACAATTTGAGCACCACCACGGGAAGGAGTTAATGTCGCTTGCACTAAAGACTGGGCAGGAATTAACATTTGACCGGATACATCCGTGATCGGCTGCACTAAGACCAACATTAAAGGAGTTGGCTGAGCACGGTTAATATCAATATCAACTTGATTCGGCACGGCAACAACAAGTGCTGTCGATTGTGGAATTGTGATGGATTTGCTAGCAAGCGTTGAAGCTTCTAGCTTCTGCGGATAGCTTTCAGTAGCATAACTAGAGTGAGTCCCTCCTAAAAGTGTTAGAGACAGAGCTAAACCGAAACAAAGTTGCTTTAACATGGTAAACCTCTAATTTATTCAAGATAGTTAGATTGATTGTCTAGAAAAGAGATGATGAGTAGATTATCCCAAACAGAAATGGTGAAATCATTTGGCTAACTAACATTGCTTAGCCAAATGACTTGACTTACCAACCTTCCATCAACATTTGGAGATAAGTATCTTGACGTTGTCCATCAATCTCATAGGTGCGTATTCGCTCTCGAGTATCAATAGCGTGGTGTTGTACATCAGTTTGAAGCCTTGTGGCTTCTATATGGGCGGCCCCTTGAACAAACGCATCACAGTTTTGACCAGCTGTTACTTGCGTGACGCTTGAGTGATCATGCTCGTAAGTACTACCGTATTGCTGAGCATTACGACCGCTGCGTTCACGGTTGGTAGCCTGCTGATTCCGGTCAGTAGATTCGCTACCGCCTTGCCCATTTATACCAAAGCCTGCAAAGCTAAAGCCACCACCACCCTGTCTAGAACGATGCCGATAATCATCGGAACGCATTGAATGATTATTCTCAAACTGACTTTGTGAAGCATGGTTGCTTTGAGTTCTGAGCCGATCAGTTTGTTGATTAGCGGCAACAATATCTGAACAATAAGCTCTTGGATTATTAGCTAGTACATCTGGATCTACCCAACTTTGTGCTTGTACTGGGGCTATACCAACAAATAAAGTAGCGACTGAAACAATAGAGGGCAATAACTGTTTAGACATGATTCTTACTCCATTCGATTGCTTTGATAACCTATAGATTTCAGATTTTGTGTTTATGCACCTGTGGATATTTAAACTCGTCAAATTTATGGCTCACAGGTATTTGCTTGGATGCACCATGTAAAAAAATCACTGTTTACCAATCGCTGTAGGGATAGTAAGACTGATCTGGCATTCCATCTCCATCAGTGTCTCGGGAATAATTTACTGAAGAAGGCACATCCCAATTATTTTGGAAAGAATCATAATTGCTAGATTCAGAAGTTGAGGCGGCACAGTTACTGCGTTGGCTTATATACTCCCCCAGACACTGCCCCTGTTGCCAAGCTTCTCCAACTAAACCTGCACCGGTACCTACTGCTAAACCAGCGGGCGCTGCTTCAGGGCCTAAGAAAATTGTTGTTAGTCCCGCACCTGTACCTGCTGATTCAGCTATGGTCCCTAATGCATTAGAGCCTGCATGGGTGGCACAAGCTTGTAAATCTTGAAATGCTTGCTCAAGACATTGTGTAGAAGGGTTTGCAACGGCTGATAGAGGTGGAATAATAGCCGTCACAATCGGTAGTAGGCAGAGGGTTAATTTTAAGTTCATCGTTTTTTCCACTATTTGAAATGTACAGTGACCTATAGATTGACTTCTCCAGTTTTATGCACTGCAATAGCCAACTCTTCTTGAAAACTCTTCTGCATGGCTAACTGTGAAGCTATAGCCGTAACCTCACGGTTCGCTAGAAAATATAGGAGAATAGCGAATAGCGTAATAATGCCCAAAATCGTATCCCAGCCAAGCAATGGCCCAGTTGATCAGTAACGAACGCGTCGATGATATCCCACTGCTATTAAG
>NZ_JADEXP010000447.1 GCF_015207065.1 Leptolyngbya cf. ectocarpi LEGE 11479
CTCGTAGGATGGGTTGAGCCCATCGAAACCCATCAAGCTAGACACCCAAAAATCCCTTGGTGACAGATTTGTTTTTAGCCAGGATTCGAGAACACTGGCGATGAAGCAAAACCCGCTGCGTGGGGCTCCTCCGAGTTCCCCACACCCCTATGGGCAGGGCCGGGAACGCCGCCCTACAACCCAACGTATCAGGTTGTCCCTGATAGCAATTGATAGGGAGTTACGGTAGGGTCAGGGATTAGGTTTTTGAGATACTATCCCAAAATTAAACGGCCATAGGGAGTCTCCCTTATGGATGTCCCTACAGGTGTTATCAAAATGGGCTCCAACTGCTCAGTATTTCAGATTAGAAGTACCCATGGCTATCCAAGGCCGCTTTCAAACGAGTGATCACGTCCGAAACTGCGATCGCACCCAAATCTCCTTCCTGCCGCGTCCGAATACTGAGGCTGTTTGCTTCGACTTCTTTGGCACCAATTACCGCCATAACTGGGATTTTGGCTTTTTCAGAATTGCGCACCATTTTGCCAAGGCGTTCGCCGCTGCGGTCGACGACAACGCGTACGCCCAGCTGCAGCATTTGTTCCGCCACTTGCTCAGCGAAGGGCAGCTGCTCAGCCGTGACCGGCATCAGACGGACTTGCTCAGGAGCGAGCCACAGAGGAAAGAGGCCCGCGTATTCTTCGATCAAGATGCCAATCAGACGTTCTAACGAACCAAAGGGAGCCCGGTGGATCATCACTGGACGCTGGCGGGTGCCGTCATCAGCGACATATTCCAGTTTGAAGCGCTCGGGCAGGTTGTAGTCTACTTGGGTAGTGCCTAGCTGCCATTCGCGCCCCAGGACATCGGTAAAGATAAAGTCCAGCTTGGGACCATAGAAGGCAGCTTCACCGATGCCTTCAAAGTGTTCCATACCCAGGGTCTCAACGGCACGGCGGATGGCATTCTGGGATTTTTCCCAGACGTCGTCAGAGCCGATGTATTTATCAGAGTCGGGATCGCGGAAACTAAGACGAGCCTTGAAGTTGTCTAGCTGCAGGCTCTTAAAGACAGACAAGATCAGATCGACCACTTTGAGAAATTCGTCATCCAGCTGGTCGGGGGTGACGAATAGGTGGGCGTCGTCGACGGTAAAGCCGCGTACGCGAGTGAGGCCGCCCAGCTCACCAGATTGCTCGTAGCGGTAGACAGTGCCAAATTCGGCCAGACGCATGGGTAGCTCTTTGTAGGAGCGCAGTTCGTCTTTGTAAATCTGAATGTGGAAGGGGCAGTTCATGGGTTTCATCACAAACCCCATTTCGTTGGCCTTGTCCGCTTCGGTTTCCGCCATCATCGGAAACATGTCTTCACTGTACTTTTGCCAGTGGCCTGAGGTTTTGAACAGATCCACTTTGGCAATGTGGGGGGTAACCACGGGCAGATAGCCGCGTTTAACCTGTTCCTGCTTGAGAAAATCCTCTAGTGTGGAGCGGAGCAATGTTCCTTTAGGCGTCCACAGGGGTAGACCGGGACCCACATCTTCAGAGAATAAAAATAGACCCAGTTCCTTGCCTAGTTTGCGGTGATCCCGCTTTTTGGCTTCTTCGCGGCGGCGCTTGTACTCCTGCAGCTGTTCAGGGGTTTCCCAGGCAGTGCCATAGATCCGCTGCAGCTGGGCTTTGGTTTCATCACCGCGCCAGTAGGCTCCGGCTACGCTTTCTAGGTCAAAGGCTTTGGGGTGTAGTTTACGAGTACTTTCCACGTGGGGGCCGGCACACAGATCCCACCACTGGTCGGCGATGTGGTACAGGGTGATCGGTTCCTCGATGCTGTCTAAAATTTCCAGCTTGTAGGGTTCCCCTAGGGCCTCAATCCGCTTTTTGGCCTCTGCCCGCGATACTTCCTCCCGTTCTACCGGATAATCCTTTTTGATGATTTTAATCATCTCTTTTTTAATCGTTTTGAGATCCTTGTCAGAAAAGGGATCGGGATTATCAAAGTCATAGTAAAATCCGTACTCGGTCCAGGGGCCAATGGTGACCTGAGCCTTAGGCAATAACCGCTGTACGGCCATTGCCATGACATGGGAAAACGTATGACGAATGCGCTTTAGGTCATCGGACTCGTCAGTTTTGGGAAGGTATATGTTTTCAGACTCAGCCATGGGAACTGTTCGGGGTATATGCCGCATATTAGCTTAGACAGCCGCTATGGCTTTGGCAATATGTGACTTAAATTCGACTCAAATTCGTAAATGTGCCCTGTTGATCTGTATATTTAGTAGGATATCTATTGCATGCCATCGTTCATACCCCCGTTTCGTTCAATCTTCCTAAAGAGCAGTGTCAAACGAAGACTGGTGTGGTATGTTTTATCATTGTAAAATTCAACGCTTGTGAAATGTAGCGTTTGCGCCCTTACTTTTTCTAAAGACTAAGGCGCCTGAGTTTTTGATGTACGGCAAAGCCTTTCAAACAACTAAATCCTTTCGTTTATGCCTAAAACCACAACAGCTGCTCCATTGGTGTTACATCCAATGGCTAAGTTTCAGCGCCAAGTGAAGTCCCTTGTAGAGTCTGATGTTATTAAATCCACTGACAAACTGTGGAAGATAGCGTTTTTGTTTAGAGATAACTGGGAGCATTGGAAACATGAACTAGAAGAGTTCGAGTTTTCTATGCAAGATCCCATTAGCGATTTGTTAGCAGTGGAAAGTTGGGAAGAGGAAGCCTAGGGCCGCACCAGGCTGTGAACGGCTGCATAGGGCCTCCCATTATTGTTAGGTCATCCATGTAAACGAGAGCCACAGCGCTAGAAGCGGCACTGCAAAGAATAATCCAACCACATAGGCAACAGCTACTAGGCGAAAGCGTAGGGTTGTTGCCGCTAGTTTTTGGGCCATTGTTATGGGAATTTTCCTTAGGCCCGGTAAACCGTAAATCAGTACGACGGCTAGCAGGTTATAGCTTAAATGCACCAGGGCTAGCTGTTGAGCAACCGGGCTGTTAAGGCTTAGGGTGGCTAGTAGGGCGGTGATACAGGTGCCGATGTTGGCCCCAAGAATAAAGGGATAGATGTCCTCTAGGGTGACCATCCCAGTCCCTGCTAAGGGGACCGTTAAGCTAGTGGTCATCGATGATGATTGCAGCAGAGCGGTGGTGGCAGCCCCTGCAGCCAAGCCACCTAGCCTGGAGCCATGACCAATGCCCCAGTAAATTGCGGTCTGAGCCGGGGCGTTTAACCAACGTTTTAGCAGCCAGCCCAGCATAGTGACTGAGAGCATCAGTCCCCCTACGCTGCTGCTAAATAGCAACAGTGAATCCCATGGGCCGGCTAGGTGGTTGACCCCGTAGGCGATAAGCCAGCGAGTGGGCTGGATTAGCCAGTCTATGGGAGAAACAAAACTATCTGGCATCAAGGCGACATTAATGTTTTGGTTTAACAACCACTGGCTGAGGTGCTCTAAGGGATGCCACAACAGTTCTAATGGAAAGAAAATGACCAGGGCTAGCAGGTTAAAACAGTCGTGGATCGTCGCCGCTGCAAATCCTCGCTCAAAGTCGTCGTCGTTGCTCAGGTAACCTAGACTGACCAGGGTATTGGTAATAGTGGTGCCTAGGTTGGCACCCATGACAATGGGAATAGCGGTAGTAATAGGTAACCCCCCTGCGACTAGAGCAACCAAAAGGGCAGTAACAATGCTGGATGATTGGACCAGGGCTGTGGCCAAAATACCCAATAGCAGGCCCAGCCAGGGGTTAGCGGCCAGGGTCAACAGACCTTGTACCTGGGGACCGAGGATGGATTGAAACCCGATGTTTAACAGATCAATCGAGGCAAACAAGCCATAAATAGCGAAGAGGACACCCCCTGCATAGAGCCAGGATTGTCCTAAACTAGGTGTCTGAACCGGCTGGGCAGCTGTCTGATCGGGTGTCGGAGACTCTGCCGGGCTGTTGTCTGGGGAATCTGTCTGGGGGGCTGGCGATGCGATCGCAGCATCGGTCGGGTCAGCATCGACAACGGGATTTGAATCGCTTTGGGAAGAAGGAGTCACCATGAATGTTGATGCACTGATTAACTGGGTTGAAGCCTGGGCTCCGCCTGGGTGGCAAGAATCGTGGGATAACTGCGGCTGGCAGATTGAGCCTGGCATAGGGTCTCAACCGGCTGGGGTACTGGTGTGTTTGACACCCACCCTAGCGGTTATGGCCGAGGCGATTCGGCTTAAGGAGGAGGGTGCCCCAGTCAATCTGATTTTTGCGCATCATCCGCTAATTTTTAGTCCGTTAAAGTCGGTGACGGCGGGTGAGCCTGTTGCTGATATGGTACGTTTGGCGATTACCCATGGCATTGGGGTGTATAGCGCCCATACTAACTTTGACCAGGTGGCCGATGGGACGGCGGATGTGTTAGCTCAGCTGCTGCAGCTACAAAATTCGGTGCCGGTGGTGCCGACCCAGGAGGGGTTGGGCTACGGTCGCGTGGGTGATTTGCCTAGTTCACAGTCGCTAGAGGATCTGCTGGCGTTGATCCAGGCCAAGCTAAATCCCCCTAATTTAATTCACTCTCCATCGACAAATTTGCAACAGATGATTGAGC
>NZ_JADEXP010000448.1 GCF_015207065.1 Leptolyngbya cf. ectocarpi LEGE 11479
TAGCAACACAACGTATGAATTTAACGAACATCCAACAGATGCAGAGATTCAATGGGAGTCTAAACTTAGAAAAACACTCCGTCTTTTGGATATGGCTTGGGCTATTGCTGAAGCTGGATGCAGCATCACGAGGAGTAAAAAAGAAGACCAGAGCGTTCGTGAAATTAAAAGATCCTTTACACATAGGAACAATGAAAATCAGTATACATCAAAGGAAATCGAGTCAGTTCAAGACCTTTATCCACGTCGCGTGAGCGAAATAGCAGCTCTGGGTAAAATTTTTTCCGCTGCGTGTATGGTTTTACTCATGCATGTAGTTTCTTCCGAAGAACAACTGACCATAGCTAAAAACATCAACAATATTTTAGGAATGCTTCACAGTAGTGATCGTTTGATCAATAAAACATTGAGAGCACATTTAGCCAGACAAAGAAGCTATGATGGCAATCTCAAAGAATACCTATCTGCGAATAGTGACATCATCAAAAGATACATAGCAGAGTTCAAAAACTCTTCGGAATCTGTTGATTTGAAGGATTATCGAGATGCTTTAATCAAGGAGCTTTTTGAAGCGCTACACGCTTAAGTTTCGAGAATATTTAGTTTTCTGTATGAACCTGTGTTTGTTTGGGGTGGAATTACCCATGGAAAACGGCCCCGCTAAAGACGCTGTTGCTGGCTACTCATCCCTATTTCTAAACGCTTGGAACTTATTCAAAGACGCTCGCTAGTGGCGAAAACTCTCAGCGCTAAAATGCGTCTCATAGCCTTTCATCTCCTTGATTTCTGGCAAACGATAGGTCAGTTGTTTACTCGTTGTTTTTCCTAAACTCACCAGCGATTCTGCCATTTTTACAGCTGCCGCAACAGCATCAATCACCGGAACCCCTAGGCGTTCTTCCAGCTGCTGCTCTAGACCGCTCATGCCTGCACAGCCCAGACAAATCGCTTCGGCTCCATCGGTTTGGATGGCTAGCTGACTCGCCTCGGTCAGCACATCCAATGTTGCCTGGCGATCCTGTTCCGTATCTAGCACCGACAGCTTTGTTGTCCGAACTGATGCACAGCGTTGGGTCAGACCCGTTTTCTCCACTGTTTTTTCCACCATGTCTCGTACCCGGTGCAAGGTGGTTACCACGCTCCACTTAGCCGCTAACATGTTTGCCATATAAAGGCTGGCCTCAGCAATACCCACAACGGGCCGCGACGTAATCTCACGGGCCGCTTCAATGCCAGGGTCGCCCCAGCAGGCCAGGATAAACGCATCGGACTCCGTGTCCAGAATAATCTGTTCTAGAATACCGGGAATAGCCAAATACTCATCATAAAAGCTCTCAATGGACTCTGGCCCCAGCCGAGGCTGTACCGTCACAATCTCGGTGTGGGGAAACCTAGCAGCCTGAGCGTAAGCGTCTATATTTGCTGTCATCGGCTGACACGTATTGCCATTGATGATTTTGAGACGACAAAGGGGCGAAGACATCGTGAATGGATAATTACGTCTTCCACATTTTGCCTTAAGACTAAAGACACAATTAGGCTTTATTTGTTTGAGCGTACAGGCGTTCCATGGAACGCTTCTGCAGACATCAGCAACGTCGCCTACTTTTTATCGCTGGCAGCCAGATACCCCCACGCGTATGCCGTAGGTCCAATCGACTGATGGACCGTATATTCAGTCACTGGCACATAATAGTAGGAATCAAAGTAGGCTTCAGCCGTTGGCCATTCCCAAGGTGTGGGATTCATCACATCGGCAAATAGCTCTATGGACCAGCTCCAGCTTTTGGCATGACCATTGGGGATTTGCATATCCATCGGGCCGTAGACTGTAATGCCTGGAGGGGGTTCTTGCCCTGATACACGCATATCTATCAGCAATGGCATATCGGGATTTCTATAGCCAATGCCGGTGGTATGGCTCATATTGTTGGGGTTGGCTCCAGCTGAAAACTGGGTGGCAAGGATACCCGCCTTTAAGTAATCAACATTGTCCGTCAGGGCATGGGCACGGAAAAGCGTTTGGGTCTTAGGTGCGCCGATAGTTCCCCAGCCAATAATGACTCCCGGTGTTGCATTCCACTTAAACCCATTACTGTCTACCGTCCCAACATCAGTATTGGCGGCCCGGACCAGCGCGTTCTTGGCATTTTGCTTAACTGTCTTATCAACCGTAGGCTGCTGAGTCCGGGCATAGACAAAGGCGGCATGGCTATGGTCATGGACTTGCCAGTCTGCTAGCGGAGCATCTGCTTTGGTAAAAGCGGTAGTGTCTAAAAAAAGCTGATGCCACTGGCTATCTCCGGTGAGCCGATAGAGTTCTGCGGCGGCCAGATTGCGCTCGTCATAAATATAGCTGTGTGGCTCATCCGATGCTTTGGCGAGTTCAGCATTGGCCCAGTTCATGGCCCGCACAGCGCTCTCTTGATAGGTTTGGGCCAGGGTTTTGTCATAGTTTTTCAAAACGTAGGCCGCTCTGGCTGCCACATTGGCATATATGTAGCTGGACCACATGCCTGGACCATAGACCATCACGGTCTGGGATTCCTGCCAGCTGCCTTCTGACGGCAGGGGATGATCAGCTGATTCAATGCCCCCTGGAATCCCCCCCTCATCGGTTTGCAAACGGCGGAATACATCCAGACCCCACAGGGCCTCGTCTACGATATCGGGCAGATTGTTGTCGGACTCGGGTAAGTTTAGATTAACTGCCTTGAAATAGTCTGGATAAAGCTCCACCAGCTCTAAAAATGAGCGGGTAACCTCAAGGTGGGAAATGCGGCGATCCCAGTCACCAGCATCCATCCAGCCTCCCCACGCATCTGGTACGATCTCATCAGTACGAGTTTCTAGTAGCGCCTCAAAGGCATCAATGCCATCCTGCCAGTCAAACCCCATGTCGGTATCCATCAGGGGTACCGTTGAGCGGTAAATTATCATGCCGTCGTCCGGATGAAACGGGCGGGGGCGTTGGTAATCGGTGTAGGGCTGCTCTAAGGCAATGCCGCTACGCTGGTGGTACATGCCTCGGGCTGAGACATAAAACGCATCGCGCCAGGTATCTTCGCCAATATCAAATTCATAGGAAGTGCGCACCCCCTCTACGTAAACTTGGTAGCGTCCAGGCTGGGTAAACTCACTAAAATCCATCATGAACACATCGGTGTCATTATGGTTGCGGTCATGGTAGTCCTTGGTTTCTACCGACTGTGACAGGGTGGTCTGTCCGGTATAGACTTTGTTTCCTGTGGCTGTATCAATCAGCCAGAAAGGTTTGCCCTCAGCATAGTCAAGGCCGCCGCCGCTGCCCATCCAGGTGGAGAGAAATGCTACCTTAGCCGGATCGTCAGGATCAAAGCCCAGGTGAGAGATCTGTACGGCTTCACTACGGGTTTGCTCAGGATTATAGACAAACTCAGTGTTCTGTAAACCGTTACCCGCAAAGTTTAACTGGTAGGTTTCGCCCAGGGTGAGGGCGTCAGGTAGTTCTAGGAATAAGGTGTGTACCGCTGGCCATTCAAACTCCCAGGCGCCGGTTTGGGCCATGCTGTCAATTTTGCTTTTACGATAGATGTTGGCGGGTGTAATTTTAGAGCCGTCACTGGTCACGATCTGATAGTGACTCAGAGCATCAATGCAGTCTGTATCCAGTTTTGGGCCAGTATAGCGATCGACTAGCCAAATCAGCTCGGGTGCCCCTGGCACCACCTGGCCGATGGTTTTACCATGGCGTACGACCCAACCATCTTTGCCAACGATATCGCCCAGCTTGGCCTCATAGGCGACTTGCTTACCTCTGACCAGGTTACCGGTCTCGATGCGTAATGCCACCACGTTTTCACTGACGGTATAGACATGGGTGATGGGGATACCGGGTGCTTCTGTCCGTTTGGACACAATGCTGATGACAGCTGGCAGGTTAAGGGAAAAGCCAGTGGCATTACATTGGCCAGCTGTGGTCCAACCAAGTAGAAAAGAGAAAAGACTTTCTAACATCTAGACACCAAGGGGAAGGACGCTGGAAAATAGCCGTTGCTGATTTAAGGGATAAATCGATCTGTGCAATAGGCTACTAGCCCGTGGTTTGCAGATAAAATCGCACCGGGGATCAGCAACGCCGGATAGTTAGGGTTTAGGCATCAATGTCTGATCTTCCTAAGAAAAAGTTCCCTACATTTTTCCTTACGTTTTTAACCTATGACCCAGTCCGTGCTCTACGTTGTTGCCTACGCTGTGATTAACTCTCAACAGTTGCTCACCGTCCGGAAGAAAAACACTCAAAAATTTATGTTTCCAGGGGGTAAATTTCAACCTGGAGAAGATGCTGAAGCGGCTATCCACCGAGAGGTGCGAGAAGAACTCAGCTGTGATATTGATCCCAGCACGTTTAAGACGTTGGGAATGTTTACAACGATGGCGGCGAATGAAGCTGATACCCAGCTGGTGGCCACCGTATTCCAGGGCGATCTGATTGGTACTCCGATGGCTTCTAGCGAAATTGCGGAACTGCGATGGATCCCGATTATGGCGCAGGAGTATGGGGT
>NZ_JADEXP010000449.1 GCF_015207065.1 Leptolyngbya cf. ectocarpi LEGE 11479
GTTACTGTAGCTACTGTGAACGCCGCATGTCCACAAGTCTGGCAGTGGAACATGTTTTGCCTAAAAGCATCTATCCAGACCTAGAAACTGAGTGGGCTAATTTTTTACTAGCTTGTGTCAATTGCAATTCTGTCAAAGGATCTACAGACATTAAGCGTGAGGACCATATCTGGCCTGATAATGACAATACGTTTCTGGCCTTTGTCTATGCCAAAGGCGGGTTTGTCTATCTAGCCGACGACCTGAATGCTGAACAAAGGTCTAAAGCACAAGCATTACTCGATCTCGTGGGTTTACAGCGCCATCAAGCGGCTAATTGGCCAGACCCACGAGATCGAGATCAGCGCTGGCGGCAGCGAGATGAGGTGTGGGCTGTCGCAGAAATTTTTCGGGCACGTTTTGAGGCACTAGACCAAGTAGATGCCGTTAGAGAGCTAGTGTTGGAAGCTGCCCAGGGCTATGGTTTTTTTTCAGTATGGATGACTGTATTTGAGGACTATCCCACTATTAGAGCTGGATTGATTCAGTTATTTGCAGGGACGGCTCCATCATGCTTTACCCCAAATGGAAAACCAATCAATCGTCCTGGGCGAGTAATTTAGTTGGGCATTGATTGAAATTTTCTGAATGCTCAATAGACCTACTTCGTTTTTTCTGCAATTTATTACCCTACATCCAATCTTCTACACACCAGCCGCTATGCTAGCTGTGGCATTTATCGTTTCAGAAAAATTCACGCTGATATGACCACCCCTACGGTTGAACGCGGCAGCTCAGCAGCTCGCAAGTCTCTTTGGCTAGCCGCCATCAAACCTCCCATGTATAGCGTCGCTGTAATCCCAATTCTGGTGGGCAGCTTGCTGGCTTTTTGGGAAACGGGGCAGCTGGATAGTCGTATACTCGTTATTTTTTTGCTGTCGGCAGTGTTGCTGCTGGTGTGGGAAAACCTCAGTAATGACGTTTACGATGCTGATACCGGTATTGATAAAAACAAGCATCATTCCCTGGTCAATCTGACCCAAAATCAATCGCTGATCTTTTGGCTGGGAAATCTGAGCTTAGCACTGGGGGTGACGGGTGTCTTAGCCATCGCTGTGCTCCAACAGGATGCCACCGTACTGGGGTTGATCCTAGTTTGCTGCGTCCTGGGCTATCTTTACCAGGGGCCGCCGTTTCGTTTGGGCTACCAGGGGCTGGGGGAACCCCTATGCTTTATTAGCTTTGGCCTCGGTGTGGGGGCTGCGTACTATGCCCAAGCCCAAACATTTTCCCTCAGCTGCTGGGGGTTGGGAGCCATCATCGGCATGGCCACTACGCTGGTGCTGTTTTGTTCGCACTTTCATCAGGTTAGCGATGACTTGGCAGCTGGGAAACGCTCCCCCATCGTGCGATTAGGCACCCTGGGTGGGGCAAATCTTTTACCCTGGCTCTGTGGCAGCATTTTTGTGATTTTAATAGGGGGACTGTTTTTGGGGGTGTTTCCTAGGAGCTTAACGCTGGTGCTAGCGAGTGCTCCCTTTGCTGTCCAACTTTGTCGTCATGTGAAGCTTTATCACGATCAGCCCGAGTTGGTACAAAATGCTAAGTTCGTGGCTATCCGTTTTCAGTTTTGTTGTGGAATACTCGTATGCTTGGGGCTGCTGTTACCCATTGTCCTTAGATCGCTCCCTGTTTAGTATCACTCTAGAATCCTAATTTTTAGACTGCTCAGCGTCAGAGTCTTTCGCCATGGCCTATTGGTTTGAATTTCGTACCTATCATCGTCGGTTTCGACAGCCGGTACAGACCCACCATGGTGAATGGCAGGTGCGCAAAGGACTGATTTTAAAGCTGACTGACGAGGACGGTCGTAGCGGCTATGGTGAGGTGGCTCCTCTACCCTGGTTTGGGTCTGAAACGTTTGACCAGGCGTTCAGCTTTTGCCAACAGCTACCGTCTCAGCTGTCGGATCATACAGTTCCGTCTGTACTGCCAACGCTACCCGCTTGCCAGTTTGGTTTGGAGTCGGTATTTGCGAGCTTAGAGCGCAAATTAGGGCCGATTGATCTCCCCAATGCTCAGTGTGGCGTACTCTTGCCCAGGGGCCAGAAGTCTTTGGAGCATTGGCCACAGCTATGGCAGCAGGGATATCGAGTGTTTAAGTGCAAGATTGGGGTGGAGTCAATAGCCGCAGAAATGGAATGGCTGGACCAGCTGCTGGGGCAGTTGCCCCTGGGGGCAAAGCTGCGGTTAGATGCCAACGGGGGGCTGAATGAGTTAGCGGCGCGACAGTGGCTAGATTGGTGCGATCGCAACGGTCAGCGCATCGAATTTTTAGAGCAGCCCATGGCTCCCAAAGATTTTGATATCGTCATGCGGCTCAGCTATCGGTACCACACCCCCATTGCCCTAGATGAATCCATCGCCAGTTTGGAACAGCTCAAAGCCCATTTTCACCGAGGCTGGGACGGTATCTATGTGGTCAAAGCGGCAATTATGGGCTCCCCCCAGCGGCTGCAGCACTTTTATCACAAGTACCCTATCGACCTAGTGATTTCATCGGTGTTTGAAACCGCCGTTGGCCGTCAGGCCCTGATTCGTCTGGCCATTGACCTGGCCATGGCCTATCCCGATATTCCCCACCGGGCGTTGGGGTTGGGCACCCAGCAATGGTTTACCAACGATGGTCTGAGTGAAACCGATTGGCAACAGCTATGGCAGCGGTTGGAACGATGACCCAGGCTGGAATATCTGCTGGTGGCTGTTCTCGGCCTCAGCCTAATCCTCAACCCAAAGATATCTGGGCGACCTTAGACGAGCCCTGGTGTGAACAGTCCCAATCGATAGCAGCAGGTCTGGCGGTGCTAATCAATGAGGCAGAACCCACACGCTTTTTAGCCCACCTGTGGACGGGGCTGCGGGCTAATGCGGCTTTGATCCTGGCAAACCCTAGCTGGAGACACCAGGAGTGGCAACAGGTTGCCCAACAGCTATGCCCGGACATTGTGCTAGGTGAGACTCCCCCCGTGTCCTTTAAATCATCTAAAAACAACGCCTCTAGAAATCGTCCCCAACCAGGGCAAATTCTCATCGCCACAGGCGGCACCTCAGGGCAAATCAAATTTGTTGTTCATACCTGGAGCACACTGACCGCCGCCGCCCAAGGATTTTTGGATCACTTTAGCCAGCGGTCCATCCACAAGCCCGTCAACAGCTACTGTGTCCTGCCGCTTTACCACGTTAGCGGTCTAATGCAGGCGATGCGGGTGTGGCTGTCTGGTGGCCAACTAGTCACACAACAGTTCAAACAGCTAGAAACCGGTCAACGACGGGTCGAACCGGACGATACCTGGTTTATTTCCCTGGTGCCCACCCAGCTCCAGCGACTTATAGAAGATGCGACTACATGTCAGTGGCTGTCTCAGTTTCGAGCTATTTTACTGGGTGGAGCACCCGCCTGGCCCAGCTTAATGACCCAGGCCGCTCGGCTGCCTATTGCCCTGACCTACGGCATGAGTGAAACAGCTGCCCAGGTAGCGACTCTGCTCCCCCAGGATTTTCAATCTGGTGTGCGCAGTCAGGGTTCCCCCTTACCCCATGTCACCCTAGCCATTCATCAACCGGAGTCGGCTCAGCCTCAGCCGCTGGGCTCAGTGGGCCGCATTGCCCTGCGTACGCCCTCCCTGGCCATGGGCTACTGGCTAGATGCAGGGATTATAGATATGGGGGCTATAGATGATAGACAAGATGCCCAGCCATGGTTTTACCCAGATGACCTGGGCTATCTAGACCAGCGGGGCCATCTGCATGTGGTGGGTCGCAACAGCCAGAAGATCATTACGGGGGGGGAAAATGTTTTTCCCGCAGAAGTAGAGGCGGCACTGCTGTCCACTGGTCTAGTGCAGGATGTCTGCGTGGTGGGGCTGCCCGACCCGGTGTGGGGCCAGGCGGTTGCGGCCCTCTATGTGTCTGAGGCTGAGGCTCAAGTGACTCCGCTGCAGCTTAAAACAGCGCTCAAAACCAGTCTCAGTGCCTACAAGCACCCTAAACACTGGCGACTCGTAGACCATATTCCTCGTAATGCCCAGGGTAAAGTCAATCGTTCGCGGGTGGTGGCACAGCTGAGCGCAGCCACTGAACTAGCTCAGGACTGAATCCATGGCGCTGTCGGCTAGTGCTGTCAATACACACGTGACGGGTCAGGGCGGTGGCTACGGTTTTTTGTTCGGTATTACTCAGGTGATAACGAATTTCAAAGGTGGTGGCGTCTAAGGAGTGGGGAGTGAGTGCGATCGCGAGCTGATCACCACAGTGCAACGGTCGCCGAAAATCCACCGATGCATGGACAACAGGAACCGCTAACAATCCGCCGCCAAAAAATACTCGAACATCAATGCCGGCAGCCGCGAGGGACGCCTCATAGGCTTCGTGGCACAGGGTGAGCACATTGGCAAAGTACACCACACCAGCCGCATCGGTTTCATGGAAACGGATAGTGCGGTAATAGGTAAAGCCAGACGGGCTGTCCCTACTGGGCATGGGGT
>NZ_JADEXP010000450.1 GCF_015207065.1 Leptolyngbya cf. ectocarpi LEGE 11479
TGTATAAGAGACAGGAGTTGCGATCGCTGGGGTAATCAACGTCAAAGACTACTTTTGGTTTAAACAAGGTGTTTCCCTATCTCTGTCAGCCGACGAACAGCGCACCATTACCCAAAAGGCCAGCCGCATTGTCCGCAGCCTGAACGAGCCTCAGACAAATCGATTACAGTTTCTCGCAGCGTTAGGCAGTACAGTTATTCTAGCCATTTTTGTAAATACTGTTGAACTGGGCTGCACCGCAATCTTACCCGTGGTCTACATGACCACCCTGGTAAACTATTGCAACACTCAAAGTGTAGGCGGCACTCTATTATGCCAAACCACTTGGACTTTCCTTTATGCCGTCCTCTATATTGTGCCTTTGGGGCTCATACTGGCAAATTTCATCTATTCCTTTGAGTCCACTCGGTTAACTGAAAACCAAGGCCGCCGCCTTAAATTGGCTAGTGGATTGTTCATGTTATTTTTTGGGCTAGTGATGATTTTTCAGCCAGAGTTATTGTTGCTAGCTTAAATGTGGTTTGATAAGTAGGTCACGGCTCTGTTATTGAGATCGGCTTACCAATTGTCAAGGTTATGTCCATACGCCCTGGGATTTTAGGCGTCTTCACAATTCTCTCACATTAAAGTTTTAGAGTAGAAGTGAGGCTAAGTAAAACCGCAGTACCAAACCTGCATTATCATCTCGCTGCACTCACCTCAGGGAGGCTTATGAGCAGTGTACAGTTCGTGACTATTGACCATTATACTCCCGATTACGATAACAGCGCCTATCCGTTATCAGAAACCTAGAATTCTACAAATGAGGAGGCACAAGTTCCGATCGTTGGATGAACCTCATGCGAAAAATATTGAATAACCCCCTCTCCTAAAAACTAGGAGAGGGGATTGCTTAACCTCCAATCTATGTTAGACAAGTCGGCCTATCAAAGATCACCAAAAACGTAGCCAATACCGATAGTGAAACCGACCTCATCACCGTCAGCAAATGGTAGATAGTTAACGGCCCCATTTACAGCCCACTGATCACTAATTAGATAGTCGCCTCCACCTGTGAGAGCAAATTCAACCGTGCTGTCGTCACCGATATCACCACCAATTCCTAGCCCTAGGAACGGATAAAGTTTACCGCTCCGGTCTAACGAATTAAAGTCATAGGTAATCGGCAAAACATAGGAAACATCCTCACCATCATCAAAATCAAAGTCTGTTGCAACTGATGGTCTAACCGAAACGTGATCGTCAATAACAAGCTTGCCGTTAACGACAAAACCATTATCACCGCCACCTAAACCGACATAGCTGTAGTCAGGCATTTGCTGTGCTGATGCCGCAAGAGGCCAGGATAGCAAAGCAGTTGTTACAAGACTTACAGGAATCCACTTGAGACTTTTTTTCATCATCCCCACTCCCTAACGAAATAAAGCATAACGTAGTGAAATAGACCTTCACAGCCTATTCTTTTCAGATCGTGGCGATTTTAGATCGTAGCGATAAAAGTCAGGCATTTTGAAGGGGCTGTTCGAAAAATATCTGTCTGAGATGAGATATTCTTTCTCTAGCCTGCTTTAAGTATATCCCCAGTGAATGACGACTTTATGACGTTATGGGACGCTTTTCTAAGTGTTTGCCAAAATTATGATCAAAGAGGAATTTACTCCCATCATTGACTAATAACGGCAATAGGGAACTGAGGGCAACTATCAGCCAGTCTATGAGGGTTAATGGAGCCAGGCTGAGGAGGTTAGTCAATGCCAAGAACACCATGGGCAACAGTTGGAGGATGAGCGTGAATGAGATCGCAACCACCACATAGGGATTCACGGACAGCTGTTGAGTATTCCAAACGCCATATTTTTCAGAGCGGCAGCTCAGGGTATGCAAAATCTGGCCAATCGTCAGCCCCATAAATAAAATCGTACCCGACTGAGGCCCAGGCCCATGCTGCCAGAGGCCGTAACCATAGCCCCCCAGGGCACTGAGAGAGAGCACGATAGACTCAAACCCAATGCGCCCAAAGTCAGTCGCCTTAATGAGCGGCTCATGGGGGTTGCGAGGAGCTTGAGTCAACACATCGGATTCAGGCGGCTCCAGTGCCAGGGCTAACCCCGGAAATACATCGGTGACTAAGTTTAACCAGAGGAGTTGCATCACGGTCATGGGAGAACCGATAGCCACAGTCGTCATCACCGCCGTGACGATAATCTCACTCAGGTTGGTAGACAGCAGAAAATGAACTGACTTACGGATATTACTATAGGTGGTTCGACCTCGCTTCAGGGCATCCACTAAGGTCTTCAGATTGTTGTCGGCAATCACCACATCGGCGACTTCGTGTACCCCATCGCTGCTGCCTGCCCCCATGGCAATCCCGACATTAGCTATTTTCAACGCCGGGGTATCGTTAATGCCATCTCCCGTCATCGCCACGATCTGGCCTGCGGCCTGTAGCGTCTGAACAATCTCCAGCTTATGGGTAGGGGTAACCCGTGAAAAGACATCTACCTGCTCAAGGTGGCTGCTAGGGGATAAGCTGCTCAGCCCCGTGGCATCTAGCACAGTCATCTGGGACTGACGGCTAAGCTGCAAGGTCTCGGCAATAGCGCGAGCGGTGGGTCTTTGATCGCCTGTGATCATAACGGTCTTGAGCCCCGCCTGGTGAAATGCCCCAATCAGGTCTGGCACCCCTGCCCGAATAGGATCGCTCAGTCCCACCAGGCCTAGCCAGATCAGGTTGTTCTCAGGTGCTGAGTCAGTTCTTTCTCTTGGTGGATAAGCTCCTTGTTTGTAAGCAAACCCCAACACCCGCAAAGCTTTACCCGCAAGCTGTTGATTACTCAGCCCAATGCGCCCACGATCGGCTGCCGTGAGGGGATGTATCATCTCTCCCTGCTGCCAGCGATCGCACCGGGATAACACCGCTGCTGGGTTCCCTTTTACGGCTATTAGCGTCAGCGCCTCTGCCTCAGATGACGTGGTCCTGCTTTGATGGATCGTACTCATCACAGGGTGAGTCTGGGTGCGCGCATATGTCACCATCAGCGGTGCATGGCGTTGCTGGTCAACCACATCCACACCAGCAGCTACCGCCATTTCAATTAAGGCTGTTTCCGTGGCCGAACCTGTGATCACAGGTGGTCCATCGGTCTGCGGCTTCACCTGAGCGTCACTACACAACACCGCCACTTGCATCAACAGACCAGTCGCTGATTGAGAAACAGGTTTAGGATTGATTTTAGGAACAAATGCTCGCCCCGTTGGAGACAACCATTTGCCCGCGTTTACCTGCCAACAATCTGTGCCCACCTGGACGTCTGAAACAACCATTTTATTCTCAGTAATGGTGCCAGTTTTATCGAGGCATATAGTTTGCACAGCCCCTAGGGCCTCAACCGCATTCAGGGTGCGAATAAAGATATGGCGGTGGCGCATTTCCTGGATGCCCAAGGCCAGGGTGGTGGTGGCAATGGTGGGTAGCCCTTCTGGCACCGCCGCCACCGCTAGCGAGATCGCAATTTTGAGCATAGGCAACAGGGCATACCCTCGCAGTACCCCCATGCCAAACACTAGAGCACACACGGCGCAACTGAGCCCCACCAACTGCCCACTAACGGTATCTAACTGCTTCTGGAGTGGGGTCTCAGTAGCTGGGACGGTATCGACTAGCTGCTGGATTTTACCAAGTTCTGTGGTGGGGCCAGTGGCAACTGCGATCGCAACCCCTTGCCCGTCAGTTACCAACGTTCCCTTATAGACCATATTGATGCGCTCTGCCAGCGGCACCTCCCCCCTAGGCAACACATCAGGTGTTTTCTCCACCGGGATGCTCTCGCCAGTCAAAGCCGCCTCATTAATAGTCAGCCCCTGAGCATCAATGACCCGAGAGTCAGCCGCCACAAAGCTACCTGCCCGCAAGATCAGTAAATCTCCTGGCACCACCGATGCAGTCGCAATCGGCTGTTCTTGCCCCGATCGTATAACGCGGGTCATCGGCTCCCCGCGCGATTTGAGGGTCCGAATAATCTTCTCGGATTGACTTTCGGTCACATAGCCAATCGTGGCATTAATGCCCACCACACCCATAATCACCACCGCGTCGATTGTTCCTCCCGTAAAGAGACATAGGCATGCAGCCGCTGTTAGTAGGGCAACCGGCAGCGTCGTAAATTGAGCCAACCAGAGCTTGAGACTAGAACGGGGCAAAATCTCAGGCAACGTGTTGAGGCCATAGTTGTCCAGATTGGTTCTAACATCCGATTCGGACAGACCCGCCGTAGATGAGGTCTTTAAGAGCGTGACTACCGCAGATGCGTCTAGCTGATGCCAGTCCCTGGAAGGATACTCATATCTTGGATCAGCCTGCACTGCTTGAGCCACTGTGACATACACCTCACATAAAGAATGTCTTATTTTAGTGAATCTCCATCCAGCACAAGCCTGTTTTTCTCCATCAGGATTTAAGAAAATTTGCCAGTCAGCCAGCT
>NZ_JADEXP010000451.1 GCF_015207065.1 Leptolyngbya cf. ectocarpi LEGE 11479
TCACTGAACGGCGATAGCGGCCTTGCTTTTACCGTCGGTGATGGCACAGACGACACTAGCCTGGCCTTTAGTGGATCCCTCGCCGATGTCAATGCTGCCCTAAACAACCTTACCTTTACCCCCAATCCTGACTTTGACGGCACTGCCACAGTACAAATTCAAACCACTGACACCCCAGGGGATAGCGATACCGAAACGCTCTCCATTACGGTCAATAATGCCCCTGACGTCACGAGTATTGCCCTCGGTGATACTAGCCCCACCAATGCTACTAGTGTCACCTTTGATGTCACCTTTTCAGAGAGTGTTACGGGGGTAGACGTTACTGACTTTGCCCTGGCAACCACTAACACCGCCGATGGGACCATTGCCAGTGTGAGCGGCAGCGGCACCAGCTATACGGTCATCGCTAATAACCTTACAGGTGACGGCAGTCTGGGTCTAAACCTGGTCGATAATGACAGTATTGTTAATGGCAATAGCCTTGCTTTAGGGGGAACCGGTATCTCCGGTAACGGCGATGGTAGTTTGACCGGAGACACCTACACCATCGATACCACCGCGCCTTCGGCTCCCTCTATCCCTGCCTTAGCCGCCATCTCTGACACCGGAAGTTCTAATACGGATCGCATTACTAGCAGCAACACTCCTACATTGATCGGTACCGCTGAAGCGAATAGTACGGTGACGGTGACCAGCGATGTGGATGGTGTGATTGGAAGTGCGATCGCAAACAGCATTGGCGAATGGACTATTATTGCCTCTACACTCACTGACGGCAGCCATAATATTACCGCCGCCGCCACCGATAGCTTCAACAACGTCAGTCCAGCCTCTGGCGCATTGCCTATTATCGTCGACACCGCCGTTCCCACGGTTACCAGTATTACTCCTAACCTCATATCCATTGTCGATAGCAATGTAGGAACAGGGACATTTACGCTGACTGTGGACTTTAGCGAGATTATGGATACCTCCATAGATCCGATACTTTCATTTCCAGTCGAAGATCCCTCCAATACGCTCGCTCTCAACACAGGCAGCTGGAGCGACAGTGACACCTACGTCGCTACCTATAATGTTGCCGATGCTAACGAAACGGTGAGCAATATCGATGTGCAAATCACCAACGCACAAGATACTGCGGGTAATCTCCAAACCACCGCCACCCAGATCGATGGATTTAGCATCAGCACAATATCCTCTATCGAGTTTGCCGCCGCTAATTTTACGAGCGATGAATCGATTGGCACCAGCAATGCCGTTACCCTAACCCGTACTGGCGACATCAGCACCACCTCCAGTGTTCAGGTCACCATCACCGGAGGCACCGCCGCTGACCCAGACTACACCAGCAGCAGTTTCCCCCTCACCGTTACCTTTGCACCAAATGAAACCACTCAGTCTGTCGCTGTTCCCATTACCGATGATCTCCTGTCTGAGGAAGACGAAACCATTCTCCTAAGTCTCATTGGTGCTAGCAATGCCAATGTTGGCTCTCAGGCTACAGCTACCCTCACAATTACGGATAACGATACGGCAGGGTTCAACCTTAGTAAAACTAGTGCAATCGTTAGTGAAGCCGGTGCCACAGACGTGTTTAATATCACCCTTACGGCTGCTCCTCTTTCTGATGTTGTTCTAACAGTTGCTAGTGACAACACAGACGAAGCGATTGTAGAGCCTGCTAGCGTTACTCTCAACAGTACTAACTGGGATACTGGGGTGGATGTCGCCGTTACGGGTGTGGATGATACGGCGGTTGATGGCGATCAAACTAGCACCCTCACTATCAGCGTTGATGCGGCTAACAGTGATGACAACTTTGACAGTTTGAGCGACCAGACTCTCAGCATTACGACCACTGATGATGATATTGCCCCAGGGCTATTAACACCGTTTGCCGATGCGAATAGTCTGGAAGTAACCAGCCTGGGAACCGACAATACCGTGCGGCTTGAAGTGGAGCAGGTGGGTGTTGATAACCTTAGTGAAATTCGGATCTTTAGTACTGATGCTACGGGTGATAGCCGCACTCAAATCGGTAGCTTTTCTCTATTAGAAGGGGGAACACTGCCCGATGCCTACGGACCTGCTTTCACGATCAACAATAACGCGATCGCACCAGGTGACTTTCTACAGTTTGAGCTAATAGACAGCGGCCAGACGCTGGTGGCTACGCCCACATCCATTAATGATGGTCAGGCAACTCTTGAGTTTGGAGAAGGCACTCAGCTAGCGATATCCCTATTTGATGCAAACAGAACGACTAATCTACTCAATGACGATGCCTCTATCATTGATTTGACTGGCTTGGCTGGAGCAACCGTCAATGTTGAATTTTCAGTTTATCGTGAGGCTAAACGTAACAACACCGTCAAATTTTACGCCACCGACTCCGCTGACGGCGGTATTGTCGTAGACCCATTACTCGGTACCGAGCTGCGCCCAGGAGACAGTGGTTACAAAGAAGCCGCCTTAGCCAGACAATTGGAGGTTGAGCTAACTGGAGAGAATAACCAGGTCAGTAACTTTGCTGCTACCTTAACTGGCGGTCAGTTCCTCAGTAGTTTCTTAATTATCGACAGTGGGGATGCTACAGCTGGAGAGATTTTATTCAGCCATGCTGGAGCCAACAACAACAATAATCATGTCCAACTCCTGGGGGATAACGTCTTCGGGTTTGAAGATATTATCGGGCTAGGCGATCGGGACTTCAACGATGTTGTTGTAGAGTTTGCGGTTGTTTAAGCGCTGGCTCATAGACTTTGTCCCACACAAGATGGGCCATCCCTCGGCTAATACACCTTGACTGATTCCACCAATAGCTGAAACGGTCCGGCCTCGAAGTGTGGATTTAGCTGGCGGTCGTACTCAAATTTACTTAGCATTAGCTGGAGTGAATAGATACGACCTGCATTAATGGGAGCCCGCTGGACAACTCGTGCTCGCTGCACGGCCTTCATGTCAGCAAATGGAATTCGCACGGTTACCCAGTCACCATCCGTTGTATCAAAGGAATAGGCGTAGGCAACCGTATCCCAGCCTGCGCCATCGCGTAAAAAGAACTTATAACGCTGTCCGTCGCCCTTGACGCGTAGTTCAATACCACTGTGGGTGCTCAGGTTTAGGGGCGGCTCAAAGTTACGAGTACGCACCGAGGCAAAGCCACCCGAGTTAGCTGTGGACACATAGCCCGTAAAGGCCAATCCTTCTGGCTGTAGCCGGGCTCCGCTCTGGCTAACACCGCCCATGACCACATCGTCGAGGGCTCCCCACAGCTCCCGCATTGGCTCGGTGGGCTGGCGAAAGTCAAAGACTACATTGGCCTGAAGCGACGGCGGCGGCGGTGGCGGTGACCCAAAGAACATGTTTTGCAGTGTGCTCACAATAGGAATGGCGTCAAAGTAGTTGAGGGTATCGAAAAAGCGACCGAAGTTCCACGATTGACGGGTTTGCTCTGGCATAGCCCTAAACTTAGTTGACGAACGTTTTTATTGTATAGCCGTCGCTAGAATCAGGGGTCGCTCGTAGGGTTGAGATGTGCGATCGCAATGCTTCCCACTAATCCCAAATCTCCGCTAAATTCAGAACAAAACCGGGTAGTACGTCTTCACCCGATAGCTGAGTTGGATTATCCAACTGCTGTGATGATGTGCTCTCTCGATAAATCTCGACTTGTTTATTTTGAGGATCAATCAGCCAGCCTAGCCGCACACCACAGTCTTGATACTCGACCATTTTCTGCTGTAGTACGGTCAATTTATCTGTTGCCGACCGTAGTTCGACGACAAAGTCAGGAGCCAATGGTAAGAACTTGGCCGGGTCAGGCGAAATGGCATCAATTCGTACTTTTTGCACCCAGGCAACATCAGGCGAACGGTCGGAGCCGTTGGGTAGCGAGAATCCTGTAGAGGAGTCAAAGACGACTCCAAGACTTGTCTGACGGTTCCAAAGGTTGAGTTCCGTTATTAGGTCTGCATTACGTTTGCCTGTTTCCCATCCAGTGGGTGGTATCAAAATTAAATCTCCTGTAGTGCTTCGCTCCATGCGGATATCGTGATTGACCTGGCACAGCTTGTAAAACTGTTCACGGGTTAGCTGACAAATGGGATCGAGGTTTAAGGTGAGGGGGGTCATGGGCAATGTAGCTCTGATAGAGCCCTGGGGCGTGCCTGCTGTTTAATCTTAGCGATTTGGAGGTGCGATCGCACTTGCTCGAGAAGTGCGATCGCACTGTCCTAGCCGACTCTAACCTTTCGGGTCAAAATTGCCATCACTTCATTGGGCTGTCCGGTGGGTAGCGGACGGCTCCAGTCGTTGGGTTCGGCGTAGTTACGCTGATGCAGTTCTTTAATGGTGAGCTGTACAAAGCCGAGGGTGCCAAATACCATATGGCGACCGTGTTCGTAGTCGTACTCTGGCAGCTGAGCAG
>NZ_JADEXP010000452.1 GCF_015207065.1 Leptolyngbya cf. ectocarpi LEGE 11479
ACCAAGTCTGATGAAATTGGAGCATTCCCTCATGAAACGAGCTGTTTAACCGTCTTTTTCCTTGTCATTGAGCGAGACCATGCTAAACATGACCGCAAATCTGTGGCGAAAAATTCATGACACTAACCAATGCCAATCTAGCCTTTGGAGACGTTTTTACGTTCTACGGTAAGCCTGCCCAGTACTGGCTGACTTTTTTAAGACAGCTCAAACGCCAGTGGGCTTGATGTGCAGCCAGCGTCCCCTGAGCGGAGTCGAAGGGGACGCTGGCTGCAACTGTTGGCTTCGTACTTCGCTCAGCCAACAAACTTCGTTCCGTCGAACACAGGGGGGTTGCAACCATCCTGTTAATCTTTTAAGGATGAATCGGTTCGCCGACGCAAGGAGTATCATGGCCATCCAAACGGTTTCGACAGCACCTTTTTCAGATCAAAAACCGGGCACATCCGGGTTACGTAAACAGGTGACTGTTTTTCAAAAGCCTAACTATTTAGAAAATTTTGTCCAAGCTATTTTTGATAGCTTGGACAGCTACCAGGGCCAAACGCTGGTAGTAGGCGGCGATGGTCGATTTTATAATCGCCAGGCGATCCAAATTATTCTCAAAATGGCTGCTGCCAACGGTTTTGGCAAAGCTCTGGTGGGACAAGGAGGAATTTTTTCCACACCCGCCGTATCCTGCATCATTCGCAAATATAGTGCCTTTGGCGGCATCGTTCTTTCCGCTAGTCATAACCCTGGCGGTCCCGACGGTGACTTTGGCATCAAGTACAACACGGGTAACGGGGGTCCCGCTCCAGAAAAGGTAACCAATGCGATTTTTGAGCGCAGTAAAGTTATTGATGAATATCAGATTTTAGACGCTGAAGATGTCAATCTGGACCGGATCGGTACCACCACACTCGGCAATATGACCGTTGAGGTGCTCGATGCGGTCAATGACTATGCCGCTCTGATGGAAACCCTGTTTGACTTTGAGCAAATCCGTCAGCTGCTGACCTCGGGTAGTTTCAGCATGTGTATGGATTCGCTCCATGCGGTTACCGGTCCCTATGCCAAGGCTATTTTTGAGGGATTACTGGGGGCACCCCAGGGAACCGTACAAAATGGTGAACCCTTAGAAGATTTTGGGGGTGGTCACCCGGACCCTAACCTGGTCTATGCCCATGACCTGGTAAAGGTGATGTTTGGGGCCAATGCTCCCAGCTTTGGGGCTGCTTCTGACGGCGATGGCGATCGCAACATGATCGTCGGCAGTAATTTCTTTGTTACCCCCAGTGACAGTCTGGCGGTGCTAGCGGCCAATGCTACGCTAGTTCCCGGCTATCGGAGCGGTATCGCAGGCGTAGCGCGCTCAATGCCCACCAGTCAGGCCGTAGACCGCGTTGCCGAAAAGCTAGGCATCGACTGCTATGAAACTCCCACCGGTTGGAAGTTCTTTGGTAACCTGCTAGACGCCGACAAAGCCACCCTCTGCGGTGAGGAAAGTTTTGGCACCGGGTCCAACCACGTTCGTGAAAAGGACGGTCTCTGGGCCGTGCTGTTTTGGCTCAATGTTTTGGCTGTAAAAGGCCAGTCCGTCGAAGACATTGTCAAAGAGCACTGGGCCACCTATGGCCGTAACTACTACAGCCGTCACGACTTTGAAGGGGTGGATAAGACCGTTGCCAACGGCCTCATGGACGGGCTGCGGGCTCAGCTGCCCACGCTTAAAGGTAAAACCCTCGGTAGCTACACCGTTGACTATGCCGATGACTTTAGCTACACCGACCCCATTGACAACAGCGTCAGCCAGAAGCAAGGTATCCGCATCGGCTTTACCGACGGTTCCCGCATTGTGTTCCGGCTATCTGGTACCGGCACCCAGGGAGCGACCCTAAGGCTCTATGTGGAAAGCTATGAGTCCGATGCTGCCAAGCACGACATCGATACCCAAGAAGCTCTAGGCGAGCTGATTCAAATCGCGGATCAGGTTGCCAAAATTAAAGAGCTAACCGGGTTTGACAAGCCTACGGTTATTACTTAAGGCACTATCCGACCCCAATCCCCTGTCGGTAGCCAACGTGTATACACAAGTTGGAGAATAGCCTCATTAGTCGAAGGCCCTCATCCCCCAGCCCCTTCTCCCAGGATTGGGAGAAGGGGAGCAAATCCCTTGTAGAGTGAGTAGTCTGCTTTTATAAATCACTTTAACCAAATATGTGTCTGTCCTCTCAAAGTCCCTCTCCCAAGCTTGGGAGAGGGATTTAGGGTGAGGGCCAATGCAGGGTATGGAGCTATTTTCCATTCCAATCCCCTAGATGTGTGTACACCGTAGCTCCCAGGAGGAGATTGGTTTTGGTGGGATTCGTGAGCTATCTACTCTCCCGGCACCGTCACACCACTCTTCACCTGCTTTCTCTGTGCATTTTTGGCATACTTCTCA
This sequence comes from Leptolyngbya cf. ectocarpi LEGE 11479, assembly GCF_015207065.1. Taxonomy (GTDB): domain Bacteria; phylum Cyanobacteriota; class Cyanobacteriia; order Phormidesmidales; family Phormidesmidaceae; genus Leptothoe; species Leptothoe ectocarpi. Next base: position 2,426 of record NZ_JADEXP010000452.1, read on the forward strand.
GCTACAGCCGTCACCTCAGCCACGCGCTCAGCATTAGTGACCTCTTCAGCCTTCACTTTTTCCGCTGCTGCTGCTTTTGCTTTCAGACCATTCTGTGCCCGTGTCAAAAAAGACATGGTAAACCCCACACTCAGATAGGTGGCGCTCATAATCGCCCAGCCTTCGATGACGTAGGTCATCATATGGTTCAAGGTTTCAACAGTCATGATGCGCTCCTGTCAGCAAAAACAACGTTATTAAAAGCAAGCAAGCTTTGGGACTATACCGAATATTACCCAGTGTTTTTTACCTCATTTAAGCAGGTTCTTTTTGGGATCGGTACTTATCGAAAGGAATATTTTAAGAGCCCGTTTGTAAAGCAGCTCTCAAGAACCCGGTCAGCTGTGATGCTTCAGAATACTCTTTCGGTAGAGTGTCCTTCAGTATGAATGCTGATATTGAGTAATTTTTATATGCCTATTGCAACTTTAGTTAAATCGCTATCGGGTGCTGTTATTGGAGTTTTGGCCTTTTCGTCTGCGGCGCTGGCCCAGACTAACGTTGAGAACTATGTGGGGTTAGGGGTACGCACGGGGCTAAACGATTCTACGGCCCTGGTGGTTGACTCAAAGCTTAAGGTGATTTCCCTAGACCAGGGCAGTGTGTCTTTCCGACCGGCTATTTTGATTGGTGATGATTTTGAAAGTCGTTTACCGATTTCCTTTGATCTACCTTTCGAAGAGCAGTTTTTGTTCTTCGGTGGCGGTGGCTTTGCCTATAACTTCGATGATAGTGACTTTGACCCCATGATTACAGCAGGGGTGGACATGCCCATTAACGAACGTCTCATCCTCAATGTAGAAGGTAATCTAATTTTTAAGTCCAACGATACAGATGCTGAAATTGCGGCATCTATCAACTGGCAGTTTTGATCTGACCCAGGGACAGGGGCTGCGGCGCTGGCTGTGAATCTGGCCGTAGATTTGAGTTGAGCGGCTAGGCGGAGCGGGGATTGAGACTGTAGGTTTCCATGACAGTACTATTCAGCTCAGGACACTCTTCGGTATGGTGAAATACCGAGAGCGTCACTGTCTGCTGTATGTCTAAGCGCCTGTCTTTTCAAACTAAATTTACCTACGGTGTGGGTGAATTAGGGACGGCTATTCCCATTGGTCTGGCCATTTTTTACCTGCTGTATTTTCTGACAGAGGTGGTAGGACTGTCCCCGACATTGGCAGGAACCGTCCTGTTAGTGGGGCGGGTGTGGGATGCCATCAATGATCCTGTGATTGGCTGGCTGAGCGATCGCACCCGGTCTCGCTGGGGACGACGCTACCCGTGGCTGGTGCTAGGGGCGCTGCCCCTGGGCTTTTTCACATTTATGCTGTGGCTGGTGCCGCCGCTGGAGTCCCAGGCCAGTTTGTTTGCGTACTACGTGCTGATGGCCATGGGGGGCTATGCGGCCTTTTCGGTGATTATTTTGCCGATGGTGGCGATCGCAACCGAACTCACCCCCGACTACGACGAACGCACCAGCATCATGTCGGTACGCTCAGCGGCCAACATCATCGGTTCGGTGGTGGGGTTGGTGCTGGCTCAGATTATCTTTTCCCTGGTGGAAAATACCCGACAGCAGTACATGATCCTCGGAGGTGTGAGCGGCGTTTTTATTGTGCTGGCCATTGCTGTTTGTGTGGTGGGTACCTATGGCCAGTATCGCCCCGTCATGCGTCAGCAGCCAGAGCTATCGCCCCACCCCATGGGACGACAGCTGCGCCAGGTGTTTCAAAATCGAGCCTTTCGCTGGGTGATGGGACTGTATCTGTGCTCCTGGGTGGGGGTGCAGGTGACGGCGGCGATGCTGCCCTACTTTGTCACCGACTGGATGGATCTCGGGGAGCAGCACTTTACCCAAATGGCGATTGCGGTGCAGGGGAGTTCGGTGGCGCTGATGCCGTTTTGGCTGTGGGTGACTAAGCGCACCAGTAAGCAAATGGTCTATTTTGCGGGGGCTCCCCTGGCGCTGCT
>NZ_JADEXP010000453.1 GCF_015207065.1 Leptolyngbya cf. ectocarpi LEGE 11479
ACAGATACGGCAGTGTCCTATCCCTTAGAGCAGTTGGCGGCATGATCCAAATTGTTCTACTGGACATCGAAGGTACCACTACTCCCATAGATTTTGTCACGAAAACACTTTTTCCCTACGCTCGCAGTCGTTACCTTTCTTTTTTACAGGAACATTCTACGTCCCCTGAGATTAGAGAGATTACTGACCGCCTTTGGCTGAGTTACCAGGATGAGCCCCTTTCATGCTGGCCTGAGAAAGACGATCTGGCTGGTGCAGCCGCCTACTTAAGGTATCTGAGCGATCAAGATCGCAAACTGACGGCGCTCAAAGATCTTCAAGGTAAGATTTGGCGGACGGGCTACGAGGATAGTAGCCTCAAAGGAGAAATGTACGATGATGTGATTCCTGCTTTGCAACAGTGGAAACAACAGGGGCGAAAAATAGCGATTTACTCGTCTGGCAGTGTTGCTGCGCAACAGTTGATTTTTGGTTGTAGCAACGTTGGTGACCTCAGACCTTATATTTCCAATTATTTTGATACTCAGATCGGGGCCAAGCTTGATGTCAGTAGCTATCAGAAAATAGCGGAGCACTTAGGTGTTACCCCCCAGGAGATCCACTTTTATTCTGACAACCCACGGGAAATAGAAGCCGCTCAGAAAGCAGGTTGTGTGGTTACAGAAATACGGCGAGAGCAACAGGATACTCTTTTGACTTGAGGAATAGAGATCAAATAAACGCCCCTAAGATGAGTACCCGGAGAGTATGGCTAATTTTTGAGCGAGTTCAGGATTGTATTGATGCTGCAGGATACGATAAATGCGATCGCACATCTGTTGATGATGTCTAAACGTGGTTTGGCGATCGCCTCGAACCCCGGATAAGCGTCGATTAATCTGGTCGTCTGGTAAACAGAAAAATACGCCGCCATCGGTATATTGAATACTCTCTTCTAGCAAATCAAAAATACGGGCGTTCCCAGTAATGGAGCCCTTAGGCTTGGCGCAGCCATACACATGCAGGCTCAAAAATGGCTCAGCACCAGCATTACCCATCTGATGAATCAGGCTATGGTCTACGGTTCGCACCATACCAGGACTGTAGTGGGCCATATCCAACGTACTCAGCAGACCTTTGGAAAAGCGATAAATATAATGTTCCGCCGCACCAAAGCATTGGACAGCCCCCCATTGGGCGGCTCCATGATCATGAATGGCACTAAAATCCCCCGGCACCCAAGACATCACCATAATTTCAAAATGGCCACCATCATAGACCAACCTGCGACCGTAGCTGTCGGCCACAGGATGCTCAAAATCAGCCCAGGGCATCAGTTCTTCGGGTAAGATGTTTACCTCCAGCAGAATCTCTTTTACCTGTATTGGAGTAAAGTGAGACGAACGCTGCAGGATCTCTATCAATTTCTGCAGCTTGATAGAGTATTCCTCGATGGGCAGCGTTGCTACAGTGGAAAGGCCAGTTTGACTCATGATCAGGCCGCTCCTATGGCACATTGTTTGGGTCGTCGGGCGTAGTCAATTAGCCAGTCAATGAATCGATCCATCACCGGCTGCCCGGTCAGCAGTTCTAACCGGGCAAAGCCGCCAATGTTACCCGCATTGATTTCGCTGATGCGCCAGGTGCGATCATCGTCCATCAAAAAGTCGTAGCCCAGGGTATGCAGGCCCAGAGCCTGATAGTGCTTGACCGTCTGTTGAATCGCCTCAACCTCCTCGGCTGAAATATCTGCCAGGGTACATTCGCCATCGATACTGACGTTGTTGACCCAGTGGCCTCGCTTTGAGCGGCGCAGATAGCTGCCGTAGATTTCACCATCGACCACCACCACGCGTTTATCTCCAGCATCGGTGCGTTGGAGAAAGCGACAAAACTGCAGCGGCTCTGTTTGTCCCGTTTGCAGATAAGTCATCACCGCTAAAAAGTCTGAAAATGAGCGTGTTCCGTCCAGGGCGTTGTCCACATAAAACGCTCCAGCCTCAAACCAAATCTTAAACACACCCTTACCCCCCGTACTATTGGCCTGTTTGGCCACAATGATCTGAAATTGTTCAAAGAAGGCTAACGCGATAGTCTCATCTGCCGTAACAATGGTTTCTGGGATATACTCCTCGGCCACTTTTAAAAGAAAATCTGATTTGATTTGCTGTTGCTTACTGGTAGGACTGTTGACAAAGCGGGTCCAGGTTTCCCACTGGCCTAATGCGTCTAGGTATCCAGATGGAAAGGGTTTAAGGGTGCGACAAAATATAAGATCAATGTCGTTGAGGTCAAGCTTAACCGGAGGGTGTGTCCCTAGCTCTATAAACGCTGGATAGGTCAGTTTTCCAGTAGACGATACAGCGGCAACATGGGGGGGAGTACTGGTAAACACCCCTGGTGTCGGCAAATGATAAAACTCTACTCGCGGATCGGCGGACAGGTTTTTATAAAACGTGGGAACGTCCAACGGTGGACTGCTGTATTGGGTTGGATCGCAAATGCTCAGAAGTTTCATCGCTGTTTAAGTGGCCGATGCAGCACTTTCGTTGCTGGCAGCCATGGTTTCCATCTCCATGGCATGATCTTTTTCCATGGGCGACATCCGTTTACCCAGGGTAGAAACCCAGACGCCAAGCATGATAATCGCAAAGGCAAGCACCTGAATCATAGAGGGTCGTTCTCCATTGAGGACAAAGGCATAGAACACAGCGAATACGGGCGTTAGGGAGGTCCATCGCCCCACCACGCGAGAATCTAAACGACCGAGGGCGGCATACCACAGGAACTGTGCCACCACGATCAGCACCAGCGCGTAGATGGCCATGACAATCCACAGCTGACCGGCAAAGGTTTCGGCAAAATGGTCTGGTCCAAACAAAATATTGGCGATGCCAAAAAACACAATGGCCGACACAAAGTTGCGGGCAAACACCACCGTTCTTAGAGGGGTATCTTTGGACAGCATAAATTTGCTGATGATGGATGCGATCGCATACACCAAAGTCGACGCCAGAATAAACAAATCACCCCGATTGATCTGAAACTGACTGCTAATAAACACAATGGCCAGAATGCCCACCATGATCAGCGAGAACCCCACCCATTCTGCTTTAGAGATGTGTTTGCCCCAAATTATTGCCCCGGCCAGAGCAAATAAAATCGGCCCCAGCCGTCCCAACAAGACTGAATTGGTCACCATGGTATGTTCTAGACCCACAAAAATGAGCCCGGACAGCAAGGCAGCGAGACAACCATTGATCAACAGCCCCAGCAGTATGCGGCGAGGCATTTGACGCAGGTCTTGAAAAATTGGCCCCGCACCAAACCAGGCCAACACTACCAATGCGGCACATAAATTGCCGACAAACAGCACATTGCAAAAAGAAATCGGTGTTTTCATTCCACCGCTGAGGGTCTCGGCATTAGCCACTAAAAAGGCAATAAGAGACGGTCGCAATGCCTGCAAGGCCCGTGACAAAACCAGCATAAATTTAGGATCGATGCCGGACACAAAAGACTGCTCATTCATAACTGGTTCCTAGCAGGTACGGGTATAGGCCCGATCGACACAGGCACCTGCCACAGGTTGGCCGTACCGAGACCCAGCAGCTGGGCCGCTTTGGCAAACGAGTAATGGGCTTCTTCTGACACAAAGGCAATCAGCTGAGGCCCCTTGACCAGACCCTCGTGTTTGAGGGTAGGAACGGCGCGGTGACGGGCCATGGCCATGGCCATTAAGTTGCCATTACTGCCCCCCGTGGTGAACTGACCTTCAGGATTGTCAAACCCCACCAGCTGACCCAGTTTGGCAATTACGGTCTGCTCAATCAGCGTAGCGACAGGGGCCACCTCATGGGTGTACATGGAGGTGTTGGCGGCGCTGGTCAGCAGGTCTCCCATAAAGCAGGGCGCACTAAATCCGCCCCATAGCTGGTTAAAGTAGGTGGGATGGGCAGTTTTGACGGCATAGGCCAGATAATTGGCAATATCGGCTTCTAAATCAGCCAGGGGTTTACCGTCGGTTGGTAAATCGAGGGAGATGCGATCTCGCAGCCGATCTGGCTCTAGATTGTGCGCAACCGGCTGGTCAGCAGTGGAGTCAGCAAAGAAAGCTTCGAGCTGTTGGAGCAGGCAAACATAATCAGAGGCTTGGAACATAGGGTGCTCTCACAAGTATTCATCAGACTAATCGAATAAAACTAGAGAAAACTGAGTATTCTCTGTGAACATACCGACTAGATAGTAAAATCAGACCGAGAATTGGGAAAATCATCAGCCCTAACGTCCCTAAAGAATGAGAATTTAATAGTTTTTGTAATTTGGCTTACAGCAAAATGGGATACTCTTTCCCAGAAAGGGAAAGACAACGGGGTGGGTTAGCCGTTAGCGCCAGCAGCCGAAACC
>NZ_JADEXP010000454.1 GCF_015207065.1 Leptolyngbya cf. ectocarpi LEGE 11479
GCTTACGGGTTCTTCCAAATCCGATAGCAGTTGGCCCACAATTTCGTCACTGGGTTCTTGGGATAGAGCTTTGGAGTGCTCATTTAAGCTCACCAGTTCATCTGCTAGGGAGTCGGGCAAGCCGTCATCAAAGTCCTCACCTGGAATATCCGTGCCCAAACCCAAAAGCTCTAAATCGACTGTGTCAGGTGCAGCTGCTGAGGTGATGACGGCTAGCTCTTCTGCCTCATTGGCAGATGGATCATCAATATCTATCGAATCGGTGGCAAATCCATCAAACAGATCGAAGTCGGCTGCACTGTCCGCTGCGATAACTTGGACTTTATCCTCAGCGGGCTGCTCCTGGTTCTCTTCCGCATCTAGGTCTGTAGAGGATGGCTGAGAACTGATGGGGTCTGATTCTGAATCATTGTCCAAGTCTAAGTCTTCTAGATTGAGGTCTCGAACAATGGTTTCTAAGGTGTCCTGGTCTAAGGGCTCCAGGGCATCATCTTCCTCAAGGTCATAGTCAGCGGAGAAGGTTTCACCAGCCAGCTTTTGTAAGTCCTGATCCAGCTGCTCCACTAGCTGTCCATCGTCAAAATCAATCAGCAGGTGTTGTTCGGTGCCCGGTTCTACAAGATTGATTAAATCTTCGTCCACTGGTGCGGCGATATAGACATCGTCAGAAGTGTTATCTGAAAAATCTTCGACGGTTTCCGACGGTGACTCATCAGGCAGTAAATCTGCTAGGGAGCTAATGGTATCTCCTACGTCGTTTGGTTCTTCTGGGGACGTGATGCTGTCTCCAAATAGATTTTGAACCGTGGGTTCAGAGACAGACTCCCCAGGGATATCACTATCCAAATTGGGCGGGGGGATGGCATTGCTATCGTCAGCAGATTCCATATCAAATAGCCAATCGTCTGCTATCTGGTTAGCATCGAGCAGGTCTGTTGTCGGTTCATTTGTCGGTTCATTTACAGCGGTATCTGCTGACGACGGTGTTTCTGTCGTGTCGTCATTGGCAAAACTAAAGGCCAGTAAGTCCTCTGATAATTGTCCAGAGGCTGAAGGATTTTCCGGTTCGGCTGTGGAGCTGTCGGTAGGGGCTTGTTCCTGGGCCTCAAGCACCCCTGGGTCAAGCTCTGTATCCAAATTAAATAGATCACCCTCGGATTCGACCTGGGGCAATCCAGCTTGACTGGCTGATGTGTCCGGGGCGCCAAAACTTAATAGGTCGCCCCTGTCGGCACCCATGGCCAGCAGGCCAAAGTTTTCGTCACTATTTTCTAAGGCTGAGTCTAGGCTAAATGCAGTGCTGGGCTCATCCGAGGTATCTGAGATGTCTGGCGTATCCGAGGTATTAATGCTTGTATCGTCGTCGCTTGTGTCGTCGTCAAAGAGAGGGATATCATCCAGTATCAGGGCGTCATCGTCAGTAGACGTGCCTGTTTCAGGGGCGATATCTGAGAATGAGATCGCATTCTCTAATAGGCTCAAATCAGGGTCCGCATCATCGGTTTGAATGAGCGTAATATCGTCGTCTAAATCCTCGTCTAAATCGATGTTTAGACCGAGATCCAGGCTCCTATCATCGGTTTGAATGAGCGTAATATCGTCGTCAATGTCTGAGGATGCGATCGCATCCTCTAGCAGAGCTAACTCAACATCAGGGTCCGCATCATCGGTTTGAATAACCGTAATATCCTCAGGCTCTTCCTCGACTATCCCGGCATCACCCTCATCCGACAAGGCCATCGTGTCCTCTAGCAGACCCAAATCAAGATCGATAGCCACCGTTGGATCGGTCGTATCATCTCCGATTTCTTCCTCTAGGGCCAAATTCTCCAGAGCTTGATCCAGCTCATCTAACTGAACAGCCTCCAAATCCACATCTGTGGTTCTAGAGTCTGGCTCCTGCAACACCGCTTGTTGAGCATCTATCTCACCCGCTAAATAGGATGAAGCGTCCTGTCCCAGCTGTTGAGCAAGATGGTTAATAAAGGCATGGAAGATAACTTCGCCCTGACGGCCTAGACCATGCATTTGATCTAGACCCTCTTCCAAGGAATCACGGTAGCTATCAACACTCTTTTGGAGTGAACCAAAGACAGCTGTTAACGTCGTATCCAATTTCAGCAGCAGTTGGTCTGACTGAGCCTGTAGCAGACGAACTTGCTCTAACCGCTGTCCTGACAACAGAGGGGCTGGCGCATCATCCACCGATAGTTGTTCAGCAGCTGCCGCTTCCATGGCCGCAAAATTTTGCACCATTTGAGCTGATAGCTGCTCTTGGAGTCGTTGCATCAACGTTTCTAAAAAAGCACTAATCTGCTCCTCAGACTGCAGCGGATCCGCACCTCGCTGTGCCTCTAAAACATTAATCTCAGCCTGTAAGCTTTCACGTCTCTGCTGGAGCGACTCAAGCTCCTGACGCATTGGCTTTAGGGAATTTTCTCTGAGATATCGCATCTCTAGGAGCACTCCCTGCAAAACTTGAGAAGCTGACTCCTCAATATCAGGGGCGGTGGGTGGCGGAGAAACCAGATTTCCAGTGCTAGGATCTAGCGGCCCCCAGCCCCCAGGAGACTCAAACGTCTGCTCTAGAGATTGCAGATAGTCGCACAGTTTGTCTAAAAGCTGCCGCTGCCCAGCATCCCCTGACAAACCCAACGGCAAGCGGGAAGCTGGTTTAGCCAAGGTAGCTTCAATTTCAGCAATGAGGCGTTGGATTTGATCCTTTTGAGAAGTCACAGTGCGGCCTTTCAACAACAAACTCTGCAAAGCGGAGAGTAGTCAGCCCGATAACGGACATAACAGCTCCCACCGATGGAATGCCCAAAGTGTAAAGCAGGCTGGCTAAAAAATCACAATTTCCTCTTATCTACAGGCAGTTAAGGAAAAATCCTGACAGTGCTACCCAGGACTGCATAGATCAAGGACGAATTGTATGATTTGCAGATGGAGGCATACTAATCCATCCAAACAATTCTGATGCTAAAAATGTGAAGTTAAGTTAACGAAATTTGGGCTAGGGGGATGATGCAATCGTGCTGTACCCTGTTCTAGACAAAGAATAAGGTAAACCAAAGGCAAACTAATTCTTCATGTTCTAGATGAGTCACCGTTTTAGCGACTAAGCTATGGATTAACCCAAACTTTAGTGGCTAGAGTAGCAAGGCTTTAGTATTTGCTCAATGCCCTTAGGTACCGATTGAGGTCTGCAGGGGGTTGGCGTTTCGAAGTTTGCCCAATATCTACCGTCGCAAAAGCGGCCTCTTCTGTTCGATTTTATTGTTTTAATTGAGTCCACCCAACCGTGGCTTCTCCCCCATATGGACAGCAGATACGGTGCCCGAGATAATTCAGCTGGTGACACCCTGATCGCAGCGGCCCCCTTTTTTCAAGAATTACCTGAGGCAACAGTCCAGCAGGCAACCGCTCAGATCGTGACGCGTCGCCACCCTGCTGGTCAGGTGTTGCTATTGGAAAATGACTGGGGTAATTCGGTCTATTTCATCTTGGATGGATGGGTCAAAATTCGCACCTACAATCTTGATGGCAAGGAAGTAACGCTAAACATTTTGGGTAAGGGTGAGCTGTTTGGTGAGATGGCTCCCCTAGAAGCGGTACCGCGTTCAACCGATGTGATTACGCTAGCGACCACGATGATTGGCAGTATGCCAGCCCAAGATTTTGTTAGCTTACTTAACAGCGAACCTCAGGCGGGTATTCGATTAGCTAAATTGATGGCACGACGGTTACGGCAGGTCAATCGACGGCTGCGACTGCGGGAGTCCGACAGCCAATCGCGGGTGGCTGATGTGCTGCTTTTTCTGGCAGATGGGCAAGGGACCCAGGGGGCTCAAGGGGTGGAAATCCCAAACTTACCGCACCGTGAACTTAGCAGCCTGAGTGGATTGGCACGGGAGACGGTAACCCGCGTTTTGAGTAAATTGGAAAAGAAGGGGCTCATTAGTCGGGAACGCGATGTCATTCGTATTCCTTCCATTGATGACCTAGATCGATTGTTAGTCTAGGTATACTGAGAGATCAAGAAAGGCTTTGGTTAGGATAACTTCTCAACACCATGGGGCAGCCAGACGAGTATCAGGCAGAGACACAGGTTCCGGGTGTGGCAGGTAGCAGCGACTCCGCCGAGAATATTGATGACATTGATTTAGACAGTCCTTGGATAGAAGACGATGAGATATCGTCGGTTACTTCCTCTCAGGCTAAAGCCATCAAAGCCCCTAGCGACAAAGGGCCAGTGGCTATGGTTGAAACCGCTTTTTTAGCCAGTGCTGCTAGCTTGATGTGGCTAATTAATCTATATTTCCCACCGGGGCCTTTGCTGCGGAT
>NZ_JADEXP010000455.1 GCF_015207065.1 Leptolyngbya cf. ectocarpi LEGE 11479
TTGGGCACGACTGAGACTGCTAGTGTAGGCTTTAGGCATGGCTCACGCAGGGCTAGAGATTTATGTAAACTTCAGCCTACACTGTGTGAGCTTTTTTACCCCTTGGAACCCTTTTCATACATCCTCTAAGAAGAATAACTTCGCCTAGGTCATCATCTAATATCTCTTCCTGTGGTAGTTCACTTAATAAATGAGCTTCCCTGGGTATGTTTCTAATGCCATCTAGGCTACTTTCACTATCATTAGCCCGGATCTCTGTTGGTTCTTGCAGTGAATGCTCACGACTAAGTTGGTCTGCAGATGCCTGTGTCGCATCCTCTATAGAATTATTATCCATGCTCAAGAATTCAGCAGGGAAAATCACTTCTTCGTTTTCTGTTTCTAAATGAACAGAAGCTTCTTCAGAATCATTTCCTAATACAACCGCTTCTTCCAATAGTTCAGTATTAGAGATTTTTGGTGTTGAAAATCTTGGAATTGCTAAGTTTTCAGGAGGTACTACCAATAGTCTATTATTATCATTTGATATCTCTGGCTCTACGGTTACTTCCGATAAATTAGCAGTTGTTTTGAACTGCTCTATGGTTGAAGAATCTGATGCATTAAATTCTGAGGCTGGGGATGTAGACAAAGCTAACTCAGATTGACATATTGCTAAAGAGCAAATCAAGATAGGGTTAATAGACATAAGCAATAAGTTTCCAGTTTTTATCTCATTCAAATTCAAACAATCAAAATCTCAGCCAAAATATAGAGAAAACAGCTCGTTGTCTTTTACTGTTAGTACTATCTTTTAGAATATAGAGTCAACAATATCCTCTCGTATATTTATGACTTCACCAATAGAATTGTCACCAATAGAGTCTCTGTCACTATTTCCACTGTCTATTTGGCGAGCTTGAGCATCTAGTGTAGCCTGAATATCTGGCCAAGCCTTTCTGTAAATTTCTTGAACATCTGCTGACAAACCATCAATTGCTGCATTGTTTCCAGGTATCAGAGCTGTCGTTAAGCTCCCTGTATTCAAAAAATGTTGAAGATCAAACGTTTGAGGCTGACCTAAGCCTTGACTATTTGCTGTTACAACTTGACCAGCTCCTAATAATATTGTAGTTCCATTGGGACTTATGACAGTAACTTGATAGTTGACAGGGTTAAAAAAGCGTACAGAATTCGCAGATTGTTGTGCAATCAAAACGCCCCCACTTGCAGAGAAGTTTTGATTGCTATTAGCTATTGGTGACAAGTTGCCGACTTGAGCACGTGCAAAACGGGTGTCTACTAATGTCTCGACATGAGCAAGTTGATCGATGACTACTGCTGTCGATTGAGGAGAACCGTTACAACCTAATGAAATTTCTATTCTGTTCCGTACTCCCTCATTATCATCATCATCGACCTCAGCAATAGCCAGATACTTATCATATAAAAGTCGACTATTGCTCTTTAGTGAAACCAGAGTTCTTTCAGGAGAAATTCTTTCTGGACGATACAATAGCTTAACAAAGGAATTATCTGTTACTGTCTCTATACAATCGAAACGCTCAAAACGAAGGCTAACATCACTATTAACACTTGTTGAAACAGGATTATTGGAATGATAGAGATTAACTGTGCCTTGAGCATCAGCAGTAGAAGCTATAACTTCTTGAACAGTAAGTTGAGCTTGAGCACGTTCCACATCTATCTCTGAAAGTATGGTAGCTACACAGAACAACCCTGTCGTCACCAAACACTTTCTAAATACTGGATATAAATTCCTCATGCCAACTCCTCTGACACCTCTCAAAACTGGTAAAGTAGAATGCTATTCGTAGCATATGAGATATTATGCCTTCTCCTATTATCTCAGTAATAATCCGGATAGTTTATAAAATCAAAGTTATTTTTTTTAACAAACTACCCTTTTCTATCAGTAAGGAAGCCATTAGGCCCTCTTACCACCTTACTAGGTCAGCTTTTTCGAAAATATGCACCTTTTCTAGCACAATCCATTAATTCACCAATTACTCAACTTAGATAGACACATCCAAGACCTGTGCTATTGGACTGTAGCCTAAAGCACAAGGCCATCCCAAGTCAGTTTGAGCATTTCTCAGTCTTAATCATGCATAACTCTGCAGTGCTATGCCTATGAAGTAGAGACGGCAGCAATCAGCCAGCCCAAACACTAGCTGATTGGTCACTTTCAAAACGTTCCAAGGCTATTTATAGGTCAACATGCATAACTCTGACATGTCATGCCTATGAAGGAGTGGAGAGAAAAAGAATCCCTCTCACAATCAACTAGACACGCTTGGGTATCTCAACTCAGAGACGTCCCTATTAAGCGCTGGATAGTTTGAGATTCACTCTTGTTTGTTATATACCCCCTGAGGAAACATCATGATCAAATTAAGCATTAACTAAGAACTTTCATGATTTTTGTCCTAAAGCATGAAAAGTTCTAGTCAACAGATTACATCTCTTCTCCTAGGTAACAGTTTCGCCCAGCATTTTTTGAAAGTTGAATTTTGAGGTATGAATTTTCATGAAGAAGAAAACTATCGCATTACTATTTGCTACAACAGTCATCTCTGGTTTAGTTGCAACACCTTCATTCTCTAGTATATTTCATTCAAGTGGCGAACTAGATGGAGGAACAAAAATAGCTACGCATGAGATGTTGCCTAAAAGTGTTTCCACTAGCGGTGAAGTTGATGGATTATGGAACTTTAGAGGAAATGGAACAGCAATTGGTTTTTTAGAAATCAACGAAATTCATGGAACAATCCGGACTAGTGGTTCCTCATCAACAGATGCTGTAACAATTACAAAGTTTGTTAGTACTGGCTCTCGCGGAGCGAAAGAAATTATTATCGAAAGGCGTGGTTCATACAATCATGACTTTCGTGGTTGGGTTTCATCAGATGGCACACAGATGGCAGGGCATTACACTCATAGAGGACAGGTATTCCCATGGTCAGCTACAAAATAGTTCTCAGAATGAGAGTTATTTGAAGCGTATCTAAATGCTAAGGGATTGAGTGTGGTCATCTTACTCATCAATCCCTTATGGAATCGAATTCTTTTTGGCTAAAGCGGTGTTTTAGGAGATTAGACGAGCAATATAATTAACAGAAATGTCCTGATACTGAGAAAACATACTGACAAGGTCAACAAAATGATACGGAAAACTATTTTGAATACCCTTTTTAGAGGTCTGAATTGTTGTACACTTGCAGTTTCACTAACACTTTTAACCAGCGCCACAGCTCATTCAGGAGAACCAGTTCGCTTACGACATAATCCAACACGATGGTGGTGGATTCATGGGGTAACTGAATCACAAGTAACGCAACATATTAATGATACAAATTCCCGTATTATTGATTTAGAAATAGAAAGTCTTAATCCAGCACGATTTAGCGCCGTAACCGTTGAAAACACAGGAGCATATCGTGCAAATAGGTGGTATTGGCGACATTCTATTCCTGGTGTTTCATCCTTAGTACCATACTTAAATGAGCATAACAGGACTTGTGTTGTCGATCTTGAAATCAATACTATCAACGGCCCGAATGGCTCAGTGCCAATCTATGCTTATGTTGTTGCTGATGATCCTCAAATAGAAACAGATGAATGTAACTATATTTATGCAGGTAACTACAATGGATATAATTTTTTTGATTTAGACCCTCACTCTATTATTGGAGGTCCGCCATTTCTTGCTGGAGCATATAACACTTTACAAGGAGATAGCTCACAAAGAACGTACTACTATCCTGGAAAAAGCCTAGATGAAATCAAGAATTTAATTAACAGCAGAAATCTTCGAATCATTGATATAGAAAGAGCTTCCAGAGATAGTTTCAATGTTATTATGACCAATAACATTGGAGTAGGTTGGTATTGGCATATAGGAGTTTCAGTAAATGATGTTGGCCAACTTTTGAGAAGATACAATAATTTCCGCATTATTGATATAGAGCCCTATCAGAGAGGAGGACAAAAATTCTTTGATATTATATGGGTCGAAAATTAGATCGGAAATCCTAGAAGGGATTCTTCTTACGCACTAATGGTAGTCATTAAAATGTAAAGATAGCGCGGCCAGGCTTCAATCAACAATGTATCATCAGTCCCTTATTGTCCCACAGGCACCTCAGAAATATTGTCAATGACTGTGGGGCTAGCAGTTTAAACCTAGTTAAAAAGGGACTTCAGAGTATCGCGCAGAGTCCAAGCTTGCCGAAAAATCTACCTCAAGGAGAAGAAAACTTCTTCTCCCTTGGGTTCCCTCTGATAGAAACAATACTCAAAATATTTGGAGAAGTAATAAAATGGGTAGCTATACAA
>NZ_JADEXP010000456.1 GCF_015207065.1 Leptolyngbya cf. ectocarpi LEGE 11479
ATATCAGCCTGTTCTTCTACGTTGTTGTCACCTCGCACAATCCAAAAGGTAGAGGCATCCCATGATGCAACAGGTCGGCTGATCAAAACCTCCTGAGGCTGTTCCGTTTCAGGTTGCAGCAGCAGCACTGTATCCCCTTCCTCAGGCACATCGCCCCATTCCTCTATCCAATCTGCAAGAATACGCGCTCGTTGCTGTTCATGTGCCTCACCAGCTACATCTTCATCAAAAGGAGCATCATCCGCCTCCAACGTCAGAATCAAGAACTCCTCAGTCTGCAAAGCTGCCGGAAAAACACTCTCAGCAGTCTCATCATCGAACCGTCCGTCAACAAATTCAAACTCAGTAAGCGGCGGAAAACCTTCTGAACTATCAGATAATTTAATCTGAGGTGTAGGCAGTAAGGACGATGGCACAGTCAGCTCCACTCCATCCATCACAGCATAGGATGCCCTCGCTTGGTCTGAGGCCACTTTTCTAGGATCGGCTAGAAGCTTCCCCAACACTCGGGCATAGGCCAGCAGTTGTGGATACGCCTGCAACTTGGGGGCTAGTTCTTGAGTAAAGCTGGATAAGCGAGCCATTTCGGACCTGACAGCTGCAGACAGTCCATTTGATTCACCAACGCCAGATGCCAGCTGATACGCTTCAGCCAGATGACGAGCCACCTTCTCGCGCTGAGCATCGTCAATGTAAATCATCGCCGCTAGCTGCTGGTCCTGCAAATCTTGACGACTGCGGTAGGGATTCTCAGATTCTAGATGCTGTACATATTTCAGCAACAGCTTGGCTACCGATTTCAACTGTTCTTCCCCCAGCACCTGCTCCATCTCATCCATGAGATAGGCCCGCACCGCTGTCTCCATAGCATATTGCTCATACCCCACGGGATAACACAGATCAGACAGCAGCAAATCTGCCTCTGCCACCCAGGGCAGTGCAACATACCGCAGAAATTGATTTCTAAGATAGTGCAATAGTTCTGGAGTTAGCACTAAGGGCAGGGCAGCATAATACGCCAGTTGCAAATAGGACGGCTCAAACCGACGAACAAATCGCTCTACTTGCCGTTGAGCCTGCGTAACTTGGGTACCACTCATAGACCGCTCTATCCCTGCGCCGACTGTAACGGCTGACCCCGAATAATTTCAATCAAATTACTAAAGCCATCTTGATCCATCTGCTCCATCGCCACCAAATAGGCAATTAGCTCCGCTGACGTTCCATTCCACCGGTCTACCGGCATTGGATTTAACCATCCAATTAGCTCAGTGCGCTGCTGCAACGGCACTAAAAACTCAGTCGTAGAACGCACTCGCTCAATATGCTGTCCCCCCCGAGCAGCCCCTGCATCACTGAAAATCAACACGCTTGTATCCCCATCGCACAATGGCCAGATTTCCTGCAACGCTATGGGCTCAGTTAAGCGGGGATCTCGATAAACGTGAGTAGTGGGGACATTGTGAAAATAGTACACGTCCACACGGGTTAGACCGCCTCCCTGGGCAGTTTCAGCCAGGTCTCGACTAAACCGGTGAAACGGAGTCATCGATCCATCTTGATCGATCAGCAGCAATAAACTGGCATGGTTAATCTCGCGACGATGATAAACCGGAGACAAAAAGAACCCTGCTTTTGCCACATGGTCCACCGTTGATTCAATATCGAGTACATCCAACGGCCCATCAGGTCTAGGACGCCTCAAATATCGCCAAGCATAGGCCATGGAGCGACGTAAAATAGGCCAATAGGTTTGCAGCTCGGGCAAATCTTCAATATCTGCAGACGGGAGCGGTGGCTGCAGCGCCAGGGGCTCTAACTCCGGCTGAGACAGACGCGGCTGAGGCATTTCTGCTGGCATAGGTTCTTCCCGCAAGGGCACGGACGGCAGTGATTCAGACGATGGTCTGTGATCCGGTACATCAGAACGAGATTGTGATGAACTGGAGTCAACCTGCTGCGCCACCTCATGCCAAATTTGCTCAAATAATCGCTGCTGAGGTAGCGAATGGCACCACAACAACTGTAGTATCAGCTGTAGCTCCTCACGACCTGACAGCTCAAAGTCGCCCTGAAGCACATCTAAGGCTGCCAGATACTCCCGCATTCCTAGCTTAAAGGGCTGACGCACTCGTCGAAACAGTTGCGTAATTAGATCCTCAAAAACAGCCTCATCTACATCGCTACGCATACTTGAGCCAGTCACTGCGTAGCTTAAACAATAACTCTGGATGAGGAATCGATGCGCCAGATTTTAGTTGTTCTGCTGGATAGGGTTTATTGTCAAACCCCTGCAGCGCATCTAACCAGTCTAAAAACTCACTGGTCCCAGGATTTTTGAACAAACCTCCATTACGACGTAGTTCTAAAAATTGTTCTGCAGCCGCTTTAAAGAGCATGGCGCTAGGTTTCTTGCTAGCTTTCGCGCGTCTTGGCTTTACCTGGTAGTGAGCATCAACAATCTCCTTTAAACGTTTTTGATCGTCTGGAAACTTCACATAGTAGTAAATACATCGTCGCAAAAAGGGAGCTGGCAAATCGCCTTTTTCTTTATTACTGGTAATAATCACAATGGGCATGTGTTTTGCCTGGACCTTATTCTCACCAATTTCACCCGTCTCGGGGATTTCAAAGGCCCAAGGCTCATCTAACACGCCCAACAAATCATTAGGAAAATCCAAATCGGCTTTATCAATCTCGTCAATTAGCACTACCGCAGGTCGATCATCTACGAGAAAAGCTTTACCCAAGGCTCCCCAACGTCGGTAACAGGTGGGATCGCTGGGCTGACGGTTTAAAGTTGGCTCAATTTCTTTGGCTTGAACATCATGGAGACGCAATACAGCATCATAGCTATACAGTCCGTCTTTTGCCCTACTGGTGGAGCCCACATCCCAACGATAAAACGGCAGTCCTAATTCATAAGCAAGGGCTGATGCTAAGCGAGTTTTTCCACAGCCCGCTTCCCCCTCTAGCAGCAGCGGTCGCCCTAGATAGATGGCTAAATTCACCGCTTTAATCAAGGCTTTGTCAGCAATATACGGTTCTTCGATCTCTGGTGCATCAGGATGGGCATCTTCAGGACGCAAGCTGGGATCACCCTGGAATCGATACTGAGTTAACTTTCTAGGCATTGAATTCGGTCCTCGTCAGTCCTCAAGAAGTACAGTGGGTCATAGCATTCATCAACTCGTGATAGACCTTATTGGGTATTCCCCCAGTAACGTAATGGATATTTTCAGCCATTTGCTCAATCTGATCATCGTTTAATCGTTTGACCTGGGCAGTTAATCCTGAAAAATCAAATAACCAATCGCAGATTTCAGGTTCAGTCCATCTTTGCAGAGTTAGCTCGAAAATCTTGCTGCCATTGAAGTTCTTTTTGTTACAACAGAGATCTGAAGATAAACAGCCTTTAGAGACAGTGCCACCTTGAACCGCTAAAACAGCCATCAGTCGGATATTACGTTTTTGGCTAGAAATTGCAGGTAGTTGACTCACTAAAGGCATCCAAAAGTCATTAACAAACCATTTCAGAAAGCTATCGTGTGGCTGCAACCGATAGAGCTGAATCTCAAGCAAAAAGATCTGCCCACTTTCTAGGGAATCTATTATTCGTTTGATAATTGCTTGGGTACACCCTTTAAGATTATTTTGCTCCACAGGCATGTCAATGATGTATCGCTCTGCCAAACGAGATAACACGCCCATAGCATCCGCATTTTGAAATGACGAAAAACCAATCGAGCGAGGTACAAGCCCCGAGCCCAAGTCTGACTGGATGCGATGTTTGATTTTTTGAATACACCACTTACCCCCCATATCCTGACTTTTGCGTATAAAAAACAGAGCAGATCCTTCTCTGCGTTTTAGAGGCTTAAATATGGTGTTAAGGGCTGATTCAACCTTAGAATAGTTGATTTTATGAAGCTCTTCCTCCCAAACATTAGAAAGCTGGCGATAGCTTTCGCTTTCGCTTTTTTGGGGAACTCTCAACTCATTAATTTCTCTTTGAGTAGCCTGAATCGATGTTTCTAGCTGCTTAATTTCTTCTTCAAGATTAATTTTTTCTGTATCACTCAAGGTTTTAGACATTTGAGCATATGCGGCCTGATATTTCTTCAGAAGCGTTTTCTGATATGCCTCTTTTTGCTGAATCAGGAGCCCATTTACTTCCATAGTCATCTTTGTAAATGATGTCTCCTCAAGCCCCAAGGCCAGTAATTTCAGCTTCTACTTGCTGCAGTTCCTGTTCCAATGTAGTCATTTGCTCTTGAACAGTTACCTTATCAGCTTCTCCAAGTATTTTAGGCGGTGGGT
>NZ_JADEXP010000457.1 GCF_015207065.1 Leptolyngbya cf. ectocarpi LEGE 11479
TTCCTCCTTTGGCCACCGCTTTAAGAGCGACGGGCACTAGCTCGCCCGCTGGGGCAAAGATAATGGCAGCATCCAAAGGATGAGGCGGCGGCTGGTCAGAGCCCCCCGCCCACACGGCCCCCAAATCACGGGCAAATTGTTGTCCAGCAATATCTCCCGGACGCGTAAACCCATAGACCTGCCGCCCCTGATACTGTGCCAGTTGAACCAATATATGGGCCGCCGCTCCAAATCCGTAGAATCCCAGCGTTGAGGCATCTCCTGTCATCCGATAAGCCCGGTAGCCAATCAAACCAGCACATAGCAAAGGAGCAACCTGTAAATCACCATAGCCTGCTGGCAGAGCAAAACAAAACTGAGCATCGGCTACAGCATACTCGGCATAGCCACCATCTAGGTGATAACCGGTAAAGGTGGCGCGATCGCAAAGATTCTCTCGATGGGACCGACAGTAGCGACAATGTTGACAGGTATGCCCCAGCCAGGGTACTCCCACTCGCTGCCCCATCTGAAAGGCCTTAACCTTAGCCCCCATATCAAGGACCTGGCCCACAATCTGATGTCCCAACACCAGCGGCAGCTTGGGATTATCCAGCTCACCATCAACGATATGTAAATCAGTACGACAAACACCACACGCATTTACTTGCAACAGAACTTGTGTTGGCCCTGGCGTTGGCATTGGCACCTCAGCCCATCGCAGAGAATGCTGGGCTTTTTCTAACACCATCGCATGCATGGTCGTGGCTCGTTTATCGCTCATGGGTGATAACGTTCGCTCATCGCAATTATCAACACAACATCTAAACTATCCCAGCCCCAGACTAGACAAACTTCACTATTAGTAAGTGCTAAGATTGAGCAGGTTCTCAATATGGCCTTTTAAATCTGACTTTAACTTGTCAATATTAGGATGATTATTTTCATCTCTTTCAATGATAATCATTCGTTGTTGAGCAAAGTCAAAAGGTGGAGGTGCAGTCAATTTAGGATGAGCCTCTCGAATTGGAATCCATCCAGTCGGATGTTCTGCTGGAGAAGAATTTGTCAATGCCTGAAACATTCCAGCTTCAAAAATAACGTTGGGATTATCCTGATAAGGTAAATCATTCTTACCTGCAGCTTCTACGGGTTCAGAAAAATAGCAGATTCCAAATCGAGAAGCCTTAATTTGTTTGAGAATATCCCAGTTGATGTTTCCACTTTTGGAACTCTCTTTCCAATAATGTACACGTAGCTGATCATTAAAACTATTTAAGGTAGTTTTAATAACCCCCATTACAGTTTCATCTGCGCGTCCAGACGAAGCAACAAATACTTTGGGCGTTGTAAGAGGTGGCCAGCTTTCCTCTTTCAGGGATTTTCTCAATCTATCAATGGCCGTCTTTGTATTTTTCTTCTGGGTTGTATTATTCCGATAAAGAGTACGTATTTCCGAAAATGTCTCAGCAATTTGCTTAAGCTCTTCTTTCACTATCTTGGTAGGTTCATGATAGTCGAAAAGCTGTAGGTCAAGCACGCCAATGGGTGCTCCATCCCAGTAAAGCGGTACAAAAATAGCCGTCTTAACTGATATATTTGGACTAGTATGCGATGGAAGCTCTTTCATCCCGGTCCAAAGATCTCGGATGGAAATATTACCATCTAAAGGTTCTCTTTCAGTCGAAACGACCCATAAGGATTTGCCTTGAGCAAATGAATAAGCAGCTAATCCGTTAAATCGATTATCAGCACTTCGTATACTAAAGGCAGGCTTACGACTATCACTGCTTTGCCAAGTTAAAAGCCCAACTTCTCGATCAACCTCATTTTTAACAAGTAGAGCACAATAGGCAAAGTTAAATTCTTGTTCCAAATATGAATTAACCAACTGCCAAAGGTTGTCAAAAGCGTCATTGTCAACGTTATCTACTGTTAGAGCAAACTCTCTAAGTCTGGAACCAAATGTTTTAGTCATGATATACACCTAACATCCTAATTTGAATGTCACTTGAGTTCATACACAAGACCAGCAATACAATTGTGGTACATTGAAAAACCTCAAGCCTATTAGCAATCCTCAACCAGAAGTATGAGGCGAGTAATCTATAGCTCCTCAAGAGTTGAACGGGATGGCGAAGATGCTCTTTCTCTGAGGCGAATGGTTGAAATACATTTTAAACTCTCCTTTCTGAACAGACTCTTTCGGAGTAAATCAGCCTAAATGCTACTATCTACTGTTCATATCTCATCCTAAAAAGAGAACTAACCATATCCCTTTTATAAAGCTACCATACTTAGATCTTAGGATTTTTATCGTTTACGATCATTGTCTTTTAGTAAGAATTTACACAGCTAATCAATATGCTTATCAGAGCATTGGTCTTAATCTCAATGTGGTAATTGTTGCTTTTGTAATTGAGTAGTAGTTCAGAGTGTTGTTACCATACGATAGAGTTCAAGACCTAGTATTGGGCCGACCCTTAGGCCACTGTGATTCGATGGGAATACTACGTGTTCGTAGAGTTTGCGAGTCCTTTCACTCTAAGCCGATATCTCAAGGCGCAGACGTTCAACCTGTCCATACGAGCCTGTTCTTCAAAATGGTCCATCAAGATGAACCCGACATCAGCGCTCTACAATTCCTTTTCAACAGTAATGGTCTGTAGGCTAACTCTACACTACTCACAGTTTCCTCAAAAAGCTTTTTTATAGTTTGAGCATGAATATTCCACGGACTACTTACCGACCATCGTGCCGTCGCTGGCTTTATGCTGCTTGGGTCATGATCTTTGGCCTGGGCACTGTTTGGGTTATACCTCCTGTCAAGGCCGATCTCATCGACCTAATTTTTCAAGGTATTCGCATTATTCAGATTTCTAACCTTTCAGATCAAGAAGAGATTGAATTAGGTCAACAAATCAACCAGCAAATCCTGCAAGATGTGAACGTCTATGACAATGCCAATATCACCCAGTATGTCGATGGCATTGGCCAGCAATTAGTCCTAGGAACTGAACGCCGTCAAATCCCTTATACCTTTCGAGTCATAGAAGATGATGAGGTGAATGCCTTTGCCACATTAGGGGGATTTGTTTATCTCAACACAGGTTTGCTGCAAACTGCAGATAATGAGGCTCAGCTAGCTAGCGTTATCGCCCACGAAATTGCCCACATAGACCGCCGCCATGCGGTTCAACGACTGCAGCAGGCGGCAATCGCCCAGGGTATTTTGACAGCAGGCGGGTTGGAACAGAATGCAGCGATCGCACTTGGAGTGGAACTCGCCCTACATCGTCCCAACAGCCGCACCCATGAACTAGAGGCCGACGAATCCGGGTTAGCGCTGCATACCCAGGCAGGGTATGCCCCCATTGCTGCCGTTGATTTTCTACAAAAATTACTGGACGAATCTAACGCTACCCCTGAGTTTTTAAGTACTCATCCCCATCCAGAAGCTCGTATCGATGCCCTCAACGAACGCTTAGATCCTGCAACCGCATCCACAGGGAAAGGCTTAGACGGGGTTGCCTATCGCGATCGCATAGGCAGCTTACCATGATTAGAATCAGGCATTATCGTAGGGTTCTGCTAGCGAAGCGTAACCCACCAATCAAAGGATTGGCTGAATTTTACTGAGCGGCATAAATAACCGTGCCGTCAAAAGGGCGTGCTTAGTCTGCTCCAGCAGGCTTGTTGGAGGATCAATTGGTCGCCATTGCCAAAACCGGACGACATCCTGCCAAGATGGACGACTCACAAGCGGGTGCCCCCAGTGAGATCTCCCGGTGTCTCTAGCCGCACCGAAGAGGGAATCACCTGAGTCACGGCTCTGTTTTTACGGAACATGGTTTTACGATTGAGAACAACAACGACCAGCGCCACCGCCACTACAAAAATGATGTCGTAGGGCTGGGCATCAGGCCAGATCGGGTTAATTAGCTGTAGGTGGAACAGGTACGGCAGCAAAAGACTCCCTCGCGAGGCATTAAACAGGGGCGTCACCATCACACTCAGCGCCACGGACCCGACCAAAAAGGGAGTAAATGACCAGGCACTTTGCGGCGTCCCGCTCAACAGAAAGGCTGGCAGATGCCAGATACCCCAGATGCCTCCCAACAACAGGGCCGACAAAATGGGGACAAACCGCCGCTGCAACAGCGGTAGCGCCAACCCCCGCCAGCCAAATTCTTCAATCGGGCCGAGGATGAAGGTCATAGCAATGGCTGCCAGCAGCTCCGTCCCGGACGTAAAAGGGAATGG
>NZ_JADEXP010000458.1 GCF_015207065.1 Leptolyngbya cf. ectocarpi LEGE 11479
TACCTTATGTCTCCCGAAACCATTACCGATCTCTAATTCCCTTTCCTCCCGTCCCCCTGTCCCCTTTTCCCAAAAATGTCTCCCGACCTCCCCCCCGCCATCGACTACCTGCCCAACCTGCCCAAGGCCAACTTGGACGATCGCACCTTTGATGAACTGGTGGAAGAATGTCTGCTGCGGATCCCTCGCTACTGTCCAGAGTGGACAAACTACAATGCAGGCGATCCAGGTGTCACCCTAGTAGAGCTATTTGCCTGGCTGGTACACCAAATGCTCTATCGGTTTAATCAGGTACCCACGCGCCACTATGTCGCCTTTTTAGAACTGTTGGGGATTCGCTTGCAGCCGCCCACACCGGCTCAAACCCAGGTGACTTTTTACTTAACTAAGGCCCAGACGACGGCTAAAGTCATCCCGGCTGGTACCGAAGTAGCAACGGTACGCACCGAAAATCAGCCTGCGATTGTGTTTACCACTAGTCAGCCTTTGGTGATTGGTACCCCCCGGATAAAACATTTACTGTTGGGTCTAGAACCTCTGGAGCAGCCTATTGATGGAGAAATCGACAATGTGCTCCGAACAGAACAAGACTCAGCCAACCTGGAGGTTTCGCTACAGCTGTTTAAATCTTGCTCGGTGGGTAACTGCGTGTACTTTGTGTTAGCGGCGGAAGCACCCGACCAGAATGAGATAATTGCCGCAAACACTAATATTGCTCATCCGGATTTTAGTGTCTCAGAAGACACAGAGGATATCTTCAACCAAGTTCAAGGAAATATTCTGGCCCTGAACTTCAATGGTCCAGCGGCTGTTACCACCGGCATTGATCCTGAAAATCCCCCCCTCAGCTGGCAGTACTGGGACGGTCACAGCTGGCGGGATGGCATTCTCCGAGATGGGGATGACAAAACCAAGGGGTTTAGCTTTGATAAGCTGAGCCAGGGGGGACCCAACCCTGAAGTCGAAGGGGCCGATGTCATCTTACATTTACCCCAACAATGGCCTGATACTACCTTTGGTGCCTATGCAGGGCACTGGATTCGATGTGTATATACGGCCCCTAGAAGTACGCTAAATCAGCGCAGTACCCAGCAGTTTAATTACCAGCGTTCACCTGAAATTACTGGGGTAAGCGTTCGTTCCATTGGCGGGGTGACGGCGGCCAGTGAATGTGTGCAGCTTGAGCAAGAGCTACTGGGGGTAAGTACGGGTAAACCAGGGCAGGTGTTTGAACTCAGCAAACGACCGGTTTTACGGCGACATTCTGCAACAGAATATATTGAAGTGCATCCTGCCAACGCTCGACCGGAAACCTGGCAAGAGGTCGATAGCTTTGGCGCATCCGGAGCTGATGATCCCCACTATATAATCGACAATGCCAGCGGCACGGTTCAGTTTGGTCCCTTGATCCGCGAGCCTGAGCAGCTGCAACAGAAAATTCACGAACGCGCTGCCATCCAGTCTTGGGGCCGACCCAACCGTATTCGGCGATCAGTGACATCGCTGGCCGAACAAAACTATATTCCGGCAGTTTTAGCTCCTACAGATCGTTTGAGTGAGCGTCAATACGGCAAAGTGCCTCCCGTCGGTGCCGAGATTTATATGAGTGCCTACCGGGTGGGAGGGGGCAGTCGTGGCAACGTATGTGCCAAAGCGCTGACGGTACTGAAATCTTCTATCCCCTATGTCAAACAGGTGGTTAACTATCAACCAGCCCAGGGGGGACGAGATGCGGAATCTCTAAATCAGGCGATGATCCGGGTGCCTGAACTCCTGCGTACCCGAGAGACGGCCATCAGCCCTGAAGACTTTGAGCGAACGGCGAAACAGTTTGATCTAGGTCGGGCAGTTTATTTCGTCCACTGTGTACGGGCATCTCATCTAACGACGCCTGGGGTAGTACGTTTGCTGATTATTCCTCAGATTAAGCCCTGGTCGTTTGACCGGGGACTGCATCCAGATCGGCTGCAGCTGCAGGAACCGTTCAAACAGTCTCTCCACAAGCATCTAAACTTGCATCGCGCCTTAGGGATTCGAGCTACGGTTGAGCCACCGGGCTATGTCGGCATTCAAGTCACCGCAGACGTCTATCTGCAGCCCCAGTATCAGCAGTCGACGGATCTCAGCTATCTACACCAAAAATTGATCAGGGAGCTATATCAGTTTATCAATCCGATTACGGGAGGGTTTGAAAAACAGGGGTGGCCTCTGGGTAGAGCTGTGCAAACCTCCGACATCATCGCGCTTTTGCAGAATTATACAGAAGTACGCTCTGTCGGGCAGGTGCAGCTGTTGTGCTGGCGGCGCTATCACCATCAAGATACCGTTGGTTGGATGCAAATTCCCACCCCTATGGTTACCGTTCCCCTAGGAGAATTAGAAATGGCAGCTTCATGGCAGGATGAGTCTAATCCGGGGCATACCATTCGGTTTATATCGCTCTGAGGTGACTCTTTCTAACTGAAATGCTCTGGTTCTGTTACGTAATAATGCTTTAGCTGCTTAATGGTCTACCTGCCCCAGCCAAATGTTGATTTAACCGTCGTCTCCCATGCTCCGACGGATAGGAACGGCACAAACGGGGCTGTCCCTGCGGCATCTGCGGCCCCCAGACCGGAGGGCGTACTGCTAGTACCTGGCAAACTAACAGAAGTCACTGCCCGAATAAAAAACAATAGCCAGCAAGCATTACGGGTCAGTCTAGGCATACAGGGTGATTTTCCAGATGTCTGGTTTACGCCTGTACCTCATGCCAGACCAACAGAAAATGAAGCCCAGCCTGAAACCCAGACCGAAACCCAGTCTGAAACCTGGAGAGATAATTTTTCAGTTTCAGACCGTCAATCGCTGATGTTCGGGACGGAGTACTTCCAGCTGCAGCCTCGGCAGATAATGTCTATCAACCTGGGGTTTACCCTACCCGAGAGTTTTTTTGAAGATCCCTATGCGCTCAGAAATCGTGAAAATCTGGATTTAAGCTACGGTGGCGAGATCTTTTTACACCAGGCTGCCGCCGAACAGTCCTCAGTCGTTCAGCTAATTGCTTACAAAACGCTACAGCTTTATCCACGGCCTGAGCCAATTTATCAAAAGTTTTTACCCGAGTTTTATCAAACATCGGATTTTCTCGGGCGCTTCTTAAGCATTACTGAGCAGTCGTTCGAACCCGTTTATGACATAACCGAAACCTTTTGGGCCTATTTAGACCCGCTGCTGGCTCCTAAGGCCCTGGTCCCCTTTTTAGCTCACTGGGTGGCCTGGCCCATGAATCCTCACCTAACGCTCGCTCAACAGCGGCGTCTGATTCGCCATGCGGTGGAGATCTATCAGTGGCGCGGCACGGCTCGTGGTCTAACGCTATGTTTGCATCTCTGCACGAGTCTGGAGATGCAACAGATTGAGGTGATTGAACCCGATGAGCGCGAGTTTGCCCTGGGGGATATTACCTTAGGCGACCAGCCTTCTTTGGGTGGTGGCAAGGCTTACCATTTTGCTGTTGTTCTCAAACCCGATAGCCCAGAACAGTTAAATTGCTTAGACGAGACGGCCATCCGGGTGCTAATTGAACAGGAAAAACCCGCGTTCTGTACCTATGACCTGAAAATTGTGGCCCCTGCCGCCTCGCCTACATCGGATTCTGTTCCCCAGACTGCAGCCGCAAATGAAACTGGGTCGCCGACTGGCACCACCGACGGCGACTGATGTGGTTCAGTGCCAAAATGCTCTCTAAGGGCCAGTGAAAGTGATAGGCAATACAGGCTACCTCCTCTCGCAGCGTTTCTGAGGGGTAGCCTAGGGCTTTTCCGACGGGGTGAGCCCCATGCTAAAGCGATGCTGGCATTGGGGACACTGGGCTGTGAGTTCGGGGGTAGCCCCTTGATGGATTTGTTCGTAAAATAGCTTTAAGTATTGAAAGTCAGGTCTAAAGAGATTTTCTAACAGCTCTGGTGTGATGGTGTCTAGATCGCCAAGTTGTTCAACAACCTGAGCTAGCATGACCAGGGTGCTATAGCCTGGATCTGATTGCACGTCAGGATGCTGTGAACAAATAATTTCGTCCTTCGCTGTGGCTAAGCGCATACGTCCCTGACGATGCAGACTGCCCTGACTATCAATGAGACCTTTGGGCAGAACAAAGTTGAAGCTAGTTGGAAAGAGGCTGGTCATAAAAAGTGGGAGAGAATGGGGAATGGGGAATGGGGAGTGGGGAATGGGGAATGG
>NZ_JADEXP010000459.1 GCF_015207065.1 Leptolyngbya cf. ectocarpi LEGE 11479
GGATGTCCTTTTTTAGGATGATTGTCATAATATATCTTTACATTTTTTCTGGGGGCAAAGAGCTTCACCCGTTCCAATCGTCCACCTCATTGGAGCACCCTGTTGATTAGGGGTGCTATTTATTTATGATTCAGACGACGATTAGTCCAAAAACGTCTTCCTTAGATCTTTTTTCTTGTCTTTTAGAACAGCTCTCCCAGGGACCAGTTGTCCTGGCCATTGTGACGGCAACCCAGGGGCAAGTGGCCTCCCAAGTGGGCGATAAACTGCTGGTATGGGGCGATGCCCAAAGTGCGGGTAGCCTCACCGAGCATACGGTCAAAGCAACGGTGATCGCCCAGGCATTTGAGGTGCTAAAGACTGGTCTTGCCCAGCGCATGGTGATTGATCCCGGTGATAATATGTTTGCCGTATCGTCAGACCCGGCGGCGAATACCTCCATAAACCAGGTCCATGTGTGGCTGACTCGGTGGCAGGGGGAGGATGCGATCGCAACGGCACAAGCCACCCTATCCGCCCTCAAAACCCCTCAGCCCTGTCGTCTTATGGTCCCCCTAGTAACCGGGCAATTTCCCCATATCATTGACCGCGATTCCCCATCGCTGCGTAACTTGCAAGGCCAAGATGCCTATATAGAAGAGCTGTAGGCTATCGCCCCAAAGCCCGTGCTCCATAGAAAAAAGCCCTTAGGTCTTAAGACCTAAGGGCTTTCGTAATCATGAAAATCATGGGCATAGCCAGTAGTTGCTATGCCATCCCCACCAAGGAACTCCGTCTTATGCCGATCTACGCTTACGCCGGGCAGATAACCACTGCTGGAATACCAAACCAAAGAACGGCATATCCTCAATCAAATAGCGTCGCCACAACCGCTTAGGCTCCGACATTGTGCGGTAGAGCCACTCCAGACCCAACTCAGTAACAAACTCAGGAGAGCGAGGCTTGTTGCCTGCCTCAAAGTCAATCGCTGCACCAACCGCCAAAAATGTCTTGATATTGGGCAACTTCTCCCGATGCTCAACAATCCATTTCTCCTGCTTAGGCGCGCCTACACCTACCACCAGCACGTTGGCAGAAGACTCACGAATGCGTTCCAAAATTGCCTCACACTCCTCAGGATTTTTCTCAAAACCATAGGAAGGAGAAAAGGCATCAACAACAATCTCCCGGCCGATGCGGGCATTGATGCGCTGCTGTGCCAGCTTAGCCACACCGGGGGCTGCCCCCAACATGTAAATTTTGACATCTGGATTATCGCGATGATAGTCACAGAACCAGGGCAACAAATCAGAGCCTGAAATCTTGTCACAAATCGGTGTGCCCAAAAATTGAGCAGCGTACATCAGAATCTTACTGTCACACACGCGAAAGTCTACCGCATCATAGACTTTGCGAAATTCTTCATCCTGCTGTAGCTTCATCAAGTGGTCTACATTGGGAGTCACTACCACTCCACCTTTGTCAGCTAGCTGTGCCAGCAGCTCATTCCGGGAAAGGTTATCAATCTCAACATCCAGAATATTCACCGTGGCATTCTGGTCGGGACTCAAGACAGATGAATTGGCATAGGAGCGCTTGAAATCGTGGTCTGAAGAGATGACCGAGCCTTGGTATTGCATGATTTTCAAAGGGTTACCTTACTACTAATACAAAAACATTCAAAACTGAGGTTGGCAGCCAAGAACTACCATGAGCGTCCTAGTCAAAGGACTTTTATCTGTCAACCTGAGGTCTGTAGGTGAGGAGAGATAACAACCTAAGTAGTTATCTCAATACTGTTATACGCCCGCTTCGATATAGACTCCCTGCCTTGCACCAACTCATCGAATAAACTTAATCAGACAATAAAGAACCGATGAGAATACACACTTATCCCCCTCAAATGGCCCTAATCGCACCTATCCCCAAGCAGTGCTGGCCCTAAAAATGCTAGCTCTGTCCCTTGTACTGCTAGGGTAATCACCAAATCGCTTTTGTATAAAACACCATCTTGATGACTGCCTATCTTCATAGACTGTGGATTATCCTTAATGGTTTCCTAAAAAAAGATAATAAATCTACTGAGCATTGCTGTTGCCAAAATCTTAATTCTATGAGTCCCCCTTATTAGGGAACCCATTAGACCTAATTGAGTGGCATCTAGCCGTAGGCATAGCAAGTTCTAGTCAGAATTATTCCGGTGGCACCTGTAGAAAATACGGATTTTCGTGCGCCTTGCTGCCAATAAATAACCCCGGCACTAATGCCGGGGCTGGTTACACATAAGTTGTTTATATAGAGTGCGTTGCTAGAACAAATCTAACCTAACCAATTCCCAGGAGCAGCACCGTAAAACCACGGTGAAACTTGTTGAAGAGGAGTTGAAGGAGCCGGTAGGTCTGGTTTTTACAGCTAGCCAAAGGTTCTACCATTCCAGCCCCACATGGCGCCTTCGGCGTCGGCAAACTCGATGTAGGTGCGATCGGGAGGTACACCCAAGGCTGCCTGTATTTGGGTGCAGAACTCTTGGCTCATGGTTTTAGTTTTGCTGCCCATGGTGCCAACGCTTTTGATTTCGATGTAGCAGGTGGGCTCGGTACTGCCGCCAAAGGTCATGGGAGTACTCGGCTGAAATGCAGTCATCACATAGGACTCTGGTTTGCCGATGTGTTTTGCCAAACTAGCGGATAGCTGCTTGAGCATGTCTTCAACCGCACCTTTAGATGGGGCGTCAACAGATGTCTGTACTTTGATCAGGGGCATGGGTATGGCAGAGATAAACGACGGGGCTAATGGATTAAAGGTGCGAAATTCTGTATCAGCTTACGGTGTGTACCTGCTAACCGCCGTAGTTCCATCCAGTGGTGGATAGGAGGAGCGCATCGCCTTCACGGTGAATGCCTGCACCGATGACTTCGCCTACAAAGACGGTATGGTCACCCTGCTCAACGGCGCTGATCACATTGCATTCGACGTAGCCAAGGGTGTCTTTAATGATGGGGCAGCCAGTTTCAGGGCCAGGGTAAAACTCGATGTCTTCAAATTTATTGCCGACGCGGCGCAGGGGCTTAAAAAAGTTTTGGGCCAAATCCTTTTGGCCATCTTCCAGAATACTGAGGGCGAAGACACCGCTGGACTTGATCATAGCGTGGGAGGTGGAATCAGCTTTGACACAGTTGACCACCAGCGGCGGCGCAAATGAGGCTTGCATCACCCAGCTAGCAGTAAAGCCATTGACCTCTTCACCGTCCTTGACACCACAGATGTACAGCGCATGGGGAATCTTACGCAGCATCGTCTTTTTGGCTTGTTCGTCGAGCATGGCACCAACCCTGTAGTTGTTTACAACGCTTTAGTGTAGATCAATTAAACGGTCCACAGGTGGGTTACTCAATCTTAAATTCTTAAAGCGGGTGGGGGGAATCGAACCCCCATCATTAGCTTGGAAGGCTAAGGTTTTACCACTAAACTACACCCGCACAGATGAGCTACTGCTCAACTAGCCTTGTTAGGTTAGCATAGTTTACCATCGGTCTACTCGATCAGATATATGGCTATTTTTTGCTCTTAGCGAAACTGCAAACGCAGCTGCACTCGATCCGTTGCCACAGGCTCTTCCTCACCGATATTTGTCAGACGGGTAGCAGGCATAAAACGAACGGCACTAGGCTCGCTCTGTAAGGCAGCGCTTAATAGACAATCAGCTAGTTTGACATCGGAGTTTTGCTCGTAAATATCTGGCAGATAAAAACGCAAAGAAGAGACAAACCCATCGGCATCAACCGCCACACCCAGAGTTAGAGTATCTGTGGGTAAGCTGCCCTGACAGCCGTGACTGCGAGGAATGCTCAACGTCAGCGGCATTTGAAAGGACGGCATGGGATAGGTATCTATCTGGTCACCACCGGACTCCTTTGGGAGGTATTCATCGCCGATGATTCTGACTTCTGTCGGGCCAGTGCCTGGGTCTTGGGAGTTATCCTCTGTTTCGGCTGCAGTCTGAGTCCCCTCGGTCTGACGGTCTTGCGAAGATTCGGATTTAGGTATTGTGGCGTGACGATCTTCGCCAACATTCTCTCTCTCTCTCGGCGGCGGGGCAGATGTATTAGATTGATCAGTCTCTCTCTGCTGGGGGGGCGTAACTGGCGACTGGGTATAGGCGCGTGCTCCAGGATCAACAGCTGGATTTTGGCCGCCGACGGGGGCTGAGTTTGGTGCTGGGGCCTCTGTCGGT
>NZ_JADEXP010000460.1 GCF_015207065.1 Leptolyngbya cf. ectocarpi LEGE 11479
CCCATGCCCCTGCAGTGTGGCCACTTCAGCCCCATCGTCAACTTGCCACATACGTCCGATGGCATCTTCTCCTACACTGACAATCTGGCTATCGTCAGGGCTAAATTGGGCATGGTACGCAGCATTGCCAGAACCTAGAAACTGCCTTATTTCCTTACCTTTAGCATTCCACAGTCGCACAGTGCCGTCATCTCCAGCGGTCACCAACTGGTTGCCATCTGAGCTAAAGCTGACATTGTAAATTGGCCCTTCATGCCCCTCTAGGACCACCAGAGGACGCTCAAACGGACCTGCCGTTGGCCAAATCTTAGTCGTGCCATCATCGCTAGCGGTAGCAAACCGTTGGCCATCGGGACTAAAGGCAAGACTACGTATTGCGGACTCATCATCATGGGCCATGAAAAAAACTGGATTCGCCGGTTGCGATCGCCATAGGCCCACCCGACCATTCGCCATTGCCACCGCTAGCTTATTGTTGCTAGCCAAATCCAGGGCGTAGATGGGAGAGTCCAGTCCATCTAGAATATCTAGGTACCCACCCGTCTTGTCCCACAGACTCACTGTGCCTTCTATACCGGCCAGGGCAATCCGCTCACCGTCAGGGCTAATGGCCGTAATGAATACCTCATCTTGGTGAATCTTTAAAGCAATCAGACCCGGATTAGGCCACCGCCAAAGCCTTACGGTATTGTCTTCCGCTGTACTCACTAGGGTGGTGTTATCAGGGCTAAAGGCAACAGAACGAATGCGATCGGTGTGGCCCTCTAAAGTCGCAACATGCACACCATCCCGTCGCCGCCACACATAGACCTTGTCCTGGTGACCGCCCGCTGCAATCCATTGGCCATCAGAACTAAAGGCAATACTCCAAAGTTCGTCAGCTGGACCAGGCGGAGTCAGTGTCAAAGTACGAACAGCATTGTCTTTCTCCAGATTCCAGAGTTTAACCTTGCCATCAAGGGCAACACTGGCCAGCTGTTGGCTCGCAGAAACAGTAGCAGGACTAAACGCCAGGGCCGTAATTTCTTCCGTATGCCCTGCCCAGCTGCTCAAAAGCTGTCCCTGAGCATTCCAAAGACGGATCATGCCGTCCCTACCCGCAGTAGCCAACTGGCCCTGCTGATTAAAGCGGACACTGCGAACAGCCGAGTCATGCTGAGGTAGATCAACACCATCGGCCATGAGAGTTTTGATGGGGTCTCCCGCTAAAGTCCAAAGCTTCACAGTTCCATCTTCGCTAGCCGTGGCAAACGTGTTACTGATTGGGCTGAAATCTAGACTGTAGATATAGTCATCGTGGGCTGCTGCCAGGTGATTTTTTTGCCTCCCCTCTAGGGTCCAAAAGCGAACAGTTCTGTCATCGCTGACAGTGACGACTTGATCACCAGCGGGAGTAAAACCAGCCTCACGGACCCAATCATCATGCCCCTCCAAGGGTTTTGGCTGAGCACCTGCTCGGTCCCACAGAATCGCTGTGCCATCAGCACTGGCAGTGACATAGTGTTGACCATCATCGCTAATAGTGACACTGAGCACATCGTTGGTGTGGTCTTCTAGGCGGTCTTGTTCCAAGATCCAGTAGTTTGTCTTTAGCAGCGTCGGGAGCAGTTTAGACGTTAACTCCTGACGGCCCTTCAGTAGACGCTTTTGTTGCAGCTGATCGCCTGCCTGCAGAGCTAAGGTTAAGGCTTCCCCTGTCTGACGATTTTCCTTAAAAGCCGTATTGGCCTCAGTAATCAGAGCCTGGATTTGAGCATGATGAAGTTGTCGATAGGCGGCTACTGTTAATAGCCCCACCCCCGCTGCGGCCAGTAAGGTGAGTCCTAGTACCGCACGGCCAAATCGAACTTGGCGACGGGCTTGCTCCCCAGTTTTTAGCAAGCGCTGATTTGCGGTTTCCACCTCACGACTCTTGCTAATAAAGGTTTTGTGCTGCTCCGATGTAAGCGGCTCTTTTTGCTGATCTATAGAATCCCTCAGCCACTGTTCCGCTTCTAACAGATCTTGCCCCCGCAGTAGCAAGTCATCTCGTCGCTGGCTGTGCTCCCACTCTACAGCCCGCGTTAGCAGCCGCGTGTGCATACGTACATAGGGTAGATCTAAATTGATCGCCTGAACTAAATTGGAAAATGTCTGGTCAAAATCATCCTGTTGACGAAAGTACAGCCAATTATGGCGACTCAATGCCTCGTGCATAAAGATATCGTCAAATCCCTCTCGATGCACAATGGGAACCATGCGCTTATTGTGACTGGTCGCATGTTCTACTTCCTGACGGCATACTTTCGAGCTGATCGACTCTGGACTGATAACAAAGATAAAGGTGTCAGCGGCCTCAATTCCTCGCTGAATTTCTTCCCACCAATCTGCAGTCAGAGGAATATCTTGCCAATCTACCCAGGCCTCGAATTTGCTATGACTCAGAGCTTGATGTAAAACCCGAACAAAATCAGTATCTTTGCGGGAATATGAGATGAAAACATCAGTCATAAGTTGAAACCTGTGGCTGCATATCCTTGCTCAATTATGACCGGTTTCAAAAGCTTCGCTGCACCGAATACCCACCACAAACCGCTTCAAACGCTTCGCTGATAAAGAATTAAGCCCCGTATGAGTGCTAAAATGGCAAATTTTAAGTCAATGCTCAGTCTAATTGGGGCTGGACTTAGGTAGCTGTTGGGAGGCTCTTAGATTAGGGGCGTAATTTAAACAGTATCGTCGTCTAAGTGCCTTTCAATGGAATCATTGGACAACTATATGCAAGCCCTTAATCGGTTATTTGAGCAGGGGTTGATCGATGCTGTTCCCAGTCTGTTGACCATCAAGTCAGGAGAGATTATCTTTCATGCAGAAGAACCGGCCTCCTCTATTTTTGGTGTACAAACTGGGAAAATTCAGCTGGTGCACTATCTGGAAAATGGCCATATGAGTCACCAATATGCAGTACACAGCGGTGCCTGGTTTGGTGAAGATGGACTGTTTAAGTCAGCCTATCAAAACTCTGCGATCGCAACCCAACCCTCCCAAATCATTGCCATACCCACCCAAACATTTCTCACCCTACTACGGCACGAACCAGAGCTGTCCCTCACCTTTGTGGGCCAGCTAACCGAACAGCTTCACATTGCTAAAACGCTCATGACGCTACGCTGCATCCGCTCCGCCTATGATCGAGTGCTAGCCTATCTCAATACCGTCACCGCAGTTAGCAAACGTACTGTTGTGCTCGATTGTTCTCTCAAAGAGATTGCTGAACAAATTTGTCTCGCACCAGAAGTGGTGTCACGCTCATTACGAAAATTACAGGACAACGGCGTCATTCGACGCAATCAGCGTAAAATCACCTTTCTTTGACTACTCCCCGACCTGAAGGTGCGGGGATTCCCTGGTCAGTGACATAACTTTCAGATCCAGCGTTGCCGCCAGCCCCAAAGAGGTCGTATCTCACAGGGCGTTTTCCTTGTCTAGCAAGGTGCTTCCCGTGTGCCCCACGGTAGCCAGTCCTTTGTTCAGAATGTTGATAGCTGCATTTTCATCTCTATCCAACTTGCACCCACACTTGCAAGCATGAGTCCGAGTTGATAGAGACTTCTTCACTATCGTTCCGCAGCTCGAGCATTCTTGCGATGTATAGGCGGGATTCACCGCTACGGTTACCCTGCCAAATATATCGCCATAGCGCTCTAACCACGTTCTGAACTGATACCATCCCGCATCAGCAATCGACTTAGCCAAGTTGTAGTTCTTGACCATATTTCGGATTCTCAAATCTTCGTACGCTACGAGGTCGTTAGATCTCATCACGGACAACGCTAGTTTTACAGCGTGGTCTTTTCGCTTGCGTGAAGTCGTGAGGTCGAATCGTGCTAGTCGATTAATTGCCTTCTTGCGGTTGGCCGAGCCTTTCTTCTTTCGAGAGACCCGCCGAGCTAGCTTTTTTCGTCTAGCTTCGCGCTTTCGGTAGAATCTAGGATTCTCTTCTTTGTTGCCATTCGAGTCGGTATAGAAGTCAGATAGGCCAACATCTAAGCCAATTGTGTTCCCCGACGGTTCAAGCGTTTCTTTTCTATCTACGGCAACACAAAACTGGCAATAGTAGCCATCGGCACGGCGAATCAGCCTCACTCGCTTAATCAGCCGTTCAGCATAATGAGCAAGGTCGTGGGTGCCCACTAACTTCAAAAGACCAATGCCTT
>NZ_JADEXP010000461.1 GCF_015207065.1 Leptolyngbya cf. ectocarpi LEGE 11479
CTGCAGGGGCATGGGGCTGCTATTTGGGAAGTGGCGTTTAGCCCCGATGGTCAACGTATTGCCACCGCCAGCGATGACGGCACCGTGAGGCTATGGCACAGCGACGGTCAGCCGCTCATCAGTCTTAATGGCCACGGTGATGACGTCAATAGCATCCGGTTTAGTGCCGATGGTACCCGGCTGATTTCCGCGAGTGCTGATACTACTGGTTTGCTCTGGGATGTAGACGATTTATCTTTTGAGGCCCTGATGGCCAGGGGCTATCGCTGGTTTGAGGATGGGGCTGGCGACAGCCTCAACTCGAATTAGATAAGGGGCTGGCTCGAAAATGAAATACCCATAGATCGAGTTTCAACTACGCTCAACTCTCTAAGCTGGAAGGTTGAGCGGAGTCGAAACCGGATTTATTGAGTCCATTATTTAGCCACAAAACCCTGCCAGATTAGTTGCATAAGTGCTTTCACCTGGGCGTATATCTGTTAATCAGGTCTGCGATTTATCAACAATAACTGTACTGAGTTGTAAACACGCAAGGAATGTAGGTCAAAAACCTTGTTGTCAACTACGAACCATCTATTTTGCACTATCAGGGTGAATTATGTCGACACAAAAAGGCACTGGCTGGGTACCGGATTTCCCAGATGTCAAAGACTACACGTTGTCACATTCTAAAGTTCAAAAGGTTGTTGATACCGCTGGTAGTGAAACGGTAGCCAGCTCCCTGCAGAGTCTGGCTGGGAGAACGACAGAAACATTTCGGGCGATCCTGGAGCATGTTGACTCTAAAACCTCAGAGGCCCTCCATCAACGCATTCAGCAAGTTGAGCAAGAATTTCTCAGCCAGACGCTTTCCTTTAGACCTGTAAGGGTACATCAGTATTTAACCGAAGGCGTCAGCAGTCCTGAAGTCCTTCGAGTTAAGGCCTATTTGCGGGAATTTGTAGTTGGACTCAACTTAAAAAGTGAAAAAGACAAACGGCTATTAAATATTCAAAATCAAGAAACAGAAAATTCAATTGTTAGCAAACAGCTGATTGATGATGTGAAAGCGAATGTTGAATGGTGGTTTCAGCCCCATGCAGACCCTCGATTTAGACATTTACTAAGGCTATACCAAACCTATCATCACAATAATAATAAAGATAAGAACGATTATAAAAAACAAGCCAATAACGGTCTAGAGATAAGTTCAAACAGTGGATCGCAGAGCGATTCGCCTAATGCAACGAATAACCATAGGGTTGACGGTGTTCTAGATCCAGAGACCCTGGCACTTTTTGAAACTGAGCCCACCCGCGAACTTTATGAAGCTCAGCTCGACGAGGTGGCCACCAAGATCAAAACTATTGAGACTGAACTCAAAGCAATAAATAAAGATAATAACTGTGACAATGTTGCGCTTCAGAGCAGCGCGCTGTCTACTCAAGAGAAAGAGTCCTACCCGATAGAAATTAATAGTGGAAATTTTATTGCCATAACCCGACGGATCCGGCAAAAAATACGACAAAAGCTTAAATATCCTACTTTACCCAATGCTGGAGTTGAGCTGATAAAAGAGTTTGAGACCCTATCGCTAAAGGCCCAAAAACTGCCCCCTGGGATTTGGACCATTGGCTATGGACATACTCAAGATGTGCATCCTGAGTTGTCTATTACCCAAGTAGAAGCTGAGGATCTGTTACTACAAGATTTAGAGCTCTTGGCTGCAGCCATTCGAGATCATGTCAAAGTTGAGATCAATGAAAATCAGTTTGGGGCGTTGTTGAGCTTTGTTTATAACGTCGGCATGGGTGCTTTAAAGGGTTCAACCCTGCTCAAACGTCTCAATGAGAAGAAGTATGATCAAGCGGCTGAGGAATTTGAGCGTTGGAGTAGAGCGAGTGGTCAGGAGCTACCAGAGTTGCTTAAACGGCGTAAAAAAGAGAAGGCATTGTTTAATACTAAAACTAATGCACAGGGTCCTGGACAGCTGATCCCCAAGTTTCAAGAAGAACTTGAGAAACTAGTTAATGATGCTCGCGAACAGCTGGAGCAGTTTCGTCGTATTCAGATCAAACGATTGCCCATGTCTTGGCATTTGCCAGATGAAGTATCCGATGCTTTGGGCGCAGCTGTGTTTAAAGTTGTTAAGGAAACCGTTCAAAACGATGAACCAATTTTGGTAGATGAAGAAGAATTGGTTTATTTAACGGGGGAAGCCGCTGAAGATAGCAACCCCAACGCTCCAAACATCACCGATCAAGATATTGACGCTTGTAAAGAAACCTTTGAACAGCTGTTTGTGCCGGTGGTACAGGCAATGGCACAAGTCCTGGCACCCATGGGGTGCTACGAAACTATCCATCGGGCGATTGCTCAGACGGTGGAAACGTTTCAGGCTGTGTTGCAACAGCCTGACCTGGTGGGTGCATTATTGACGTCATCACGACCTTCTAAGCAGGCGATAGAGCAGGCAGATGAAATTTTACAGCTGATCAGAGCCTTAAAACCAAACAAAGATCCTATCGAGCAAGCCGATGAGATTTTAAAGTTACTCACCGCCTCTTTGTTGAAGGTGGAAATTCTGTCCTACGAGCTATTTGAGCAGTCTTTAAAGCAGTGTCAAACCTGTCAAGACGCTCTAGAAAAGGCACAACAGGAAGCGGCTGAAGCGGCTGAAGAAAGAGAAGAATATGAAGCCTTAGACACCACTCAAGCAACTAATCAGGTGAGTCAGGCTGAAAATGCCTTACGCCAGGCGCAGCAGGCATTAACAAAACAGTTTATTGCCCTGAAGGTGTTTCAAAAATTTATGCTCCTTTGCCCCATTGGCGAACAACGATGGACTGATGAAAGCAATCGACTCGATGCTCAGCAGCCGACGCTGCTATATGTTCCCATGGCCGACGCTGGCTCCACTAGCCATGAGACTTCGCTACTGAATCGGTATTCAGATGCTGTGCAAATTCCGATTAAAGGGAGCCAGAGAGAACAAAATCAGCGTTTTTTTGGCGTCCCAGCCGACCTGGAGGGCCAGGAGCACACTGAAACATGGCTATATCTTGCTCTACCAGAGTTTGTTGACTTGAGCTATTGGTGTTCTTCCATTGAAGATCAAGGAACGCTCAATACCTGCACAGCCCAGGCGGGAATAGCCCTGGTGGAATATTTTGCTAGAAAAACGTTCAATCGCCATGAAAATCTTTCTGCCCGTTTCCTTTATAAAGCAGCCCGTAATCTCATGCATCGAACGGGCGATACGGGAGCCTCTGTGCGAGAGACCATGAGGGCCATGGTACTATTCGGCATTCCGCCGGAAGAGTATTGGCCCTACACCGAACATGCCGATAAGTTTGACCATGAGCCCAATCAGTTTTGCTATGCTTATGCCCAGAACTATCAGGCCGTAAAGTACTGTCGCCTGGACCATGCAGGAATTTCAAAACCGGCGCTCCTGGCTCAAATTAAGGCGGTGCTGGTGTCGGGAGTGCCCTGTATGTTTGGCTTTACGGTGTACAACTCGATCTATGAAGACTTTAATTTTAAGCGTGGTCATGTGCCCTACCCTGGTGCAAACGACGAAATGGCGGGAGGACATGCCGTTGTCGCTGTGGGGTACGATGACCATCGCATCATCGAGTCAGCCGATGGGACGGAGCGATCGCAAGGCGCTATTTTGATCCGCAACTCCTGGGGAGCTTCCTGGGGGCAGGGGGGCTATGGCTGGCTGCCCTACAAATATGTCCTGGCTGGGCTCACCGCCGACTGGTGGGCACTGTTAAAGTCTGAGTGGTTTTCTAAGGGCCATTTTGGGGCCAGTATCGGCGATTGGGACTCCCATCTTGGCGGCAAAGGAGGCAAGAAAAAAGACCGTAGACGCAGACCTTAGGCATAAGGATTTTATAAGCACCAAAGAATATGGCTGCAGAGGCGTTCCGTGGAACGCCTGCACGCAATAGGCCTGAATCTTGGTTTCTGAGGCTGTGATGTCGGAACAGCCAAAAGTCCTCAGGCTCGTCGTTCGACAACTAACGTAAAGCGAGCAACCAGCATACCGACAGATGCGATCGCAACCAAAGGCGCAAAAAAGGCCAGACCAACAGCGCCACCCACTAGACCTGCGGTTAGGGGTATTTCCAGCAAGATCCGCCCTTCTGCATTTTTAATCAAAATCCGGCGGACATTACTCTCATTG
>NZ_JADEXP010000462.1 GCF_015207065.1 Leptolyngbya cf. ectocarpi LEGE 11479
GTCCAGGTCCTTTGAGAAACCGCAACAGCAGCACCGGACTCTCCATAAATGTTTGAATCCCTAGCCCAATGGAGCGTAACACCACCCCCAGCGCCACCTGGGATTTACCCTTACCCTCGCCATCGTAAACGTGGATTTGCCCCACCATACGCTCTGAGGTTTGCTGAGCGGTGCGAATACCGATGCCGGAACGAACCATGGGAGAAAAGGGAAAATAAGGTGGAGCGTCTTTGATTGTAGCGTTGGGCGTAGAGATATTGCGGGCAACGTGTTCTACATCAAAAATGCAAAATTAGCAAAATTAAAAGCAGTATTTTTATAGATGATAGATGTTCTTATTTCCAAATAGGGTATACCCTAATGTCTGAGATTCTCGGATAGGCCTATGGGCGAACTTGAGCCAGTGCTGCCGCTTAAAGCGGTGATCTTTCAAATCATGTTTTTACTGGTGGCAACTGCCTTGGAAGCCATGGTACTGCGCCAAAAGCTGCTGCTTGGATACAAGCAAAGCGTACGTTACGCAGCGGCGATTAATTTGCTGACGGTGGTGGTGGGCTGGTTTGCCTTTTTAGCCATTGAGCCGCTGATTGACGCTCGGCTGCAGGCCCAGGTAATTAGCTATGTGCTATTTGATCACTTGATCAACAACACCCTTAAACCCCAAATGGGATGGATCATTCTAGTGGCGGGACTGGTGGCCTTTTTTATGACGCTGATCCTCAAACTCAAGGGCTTAGAACTGATTATGAGAGCCCTTGGGACCTGGAGCGTACCGTCTCAGCCTCGGGATCTGAGTCGTCAGGAACGCTACAGTCGCTCTCGGACAGGGACAACCCAGCATCAACAAGCAGCGTCTCAATTTGCGATCGCAGTTCTCCAGGCCAATGCCCTGAGCTTTAGCGCCATCTTCTTGCTGTTGGTGATGCGGTCCTACATTCTTAGGAGTCCAGCATGATTGACGTCTTGAAGGAATCCATCGATAAAATCCGTGCGCTGATTACCCCCCCCAGCTACTTGTCTTGGCAAACCCTACTGTTGCTGAGTTTGTTTTCCTGGGCCATGGCCACCCTGGCTGAAACCCAAGCATCCTCCCCCTTTACCATCAGTATTCTCAGTACCTGTAGCTGGCTGTTTCTCACCATTGCTATCTGGTGGGGGCTGACCCAAAATCCGGTGGAAATTGGCTATGTTTCCATTAGCCCGTGGATTACCGCAGCGGTCATGTGCGTATTTTTGTTTCAGCCATGGACCTCCGAACGGTTACAGCTGGCTATGGGGATGTGGCCGGTGGTGGCCACACTGCTCGTTGCCATCCCCAAATTTTGTGATTGGAAATTAAAC
The DNA here is from genome assembly GCF_015207065.1 of Leptolyngbya cf. ectocarpi LEGE 11479. Classification (GTDB taxonomy): domain Bacteria; phylum Cyanobacteriota; class Cyanobacteriia; order Phormidesmidales; family Phormidesmidaceae; genus Leptothoe; species Leptothoe ectocarpi. Next base: position 1,342 of record NZ_JADEXP010000462.1, read on the forward strand.
TGGAAGCTGCCCAAACCGGCTATCCGGCAAGAATTGATTGTGCTACTGCTGATCAATTTGTTGCTCAGCAGTTGGATTCTGTTTTACTTTCGCATTCAGCATTGGTTCAATGACTACCCCAGTCTGATTGCCGAAGATTTAGACAACAGCGCCTTTGTATTCCGATTTGGTCCCGATACAGACAGCGGTTCCCAAGCCAATCTGCTGTTGACCAGTGCCTCTGAGAGACTGATCGAACAGTTAGACGATGCTCCCTGGCCCCGAGTGGAGCGGTGGCTGTTGAACCTAGATAACAGCATTAATTCCGTGGCTGAAGGCATCATTCTTAACGCCATTAAGGAACGTGTCTTTTGGAGTTTAGATGCGCCCCGCCCCCAGTCTATTTCCAATGGGTATCAGATTAAGCTTCGTGCCAACTGGCTGGGACCAACAGCCAAGCAGAACGGCTATTACGTTGAAAAAGTGTGTACTATTTTGCCCCGTACCCTGAAAAACCGCACGGGGAATGAGACGCCACAAGACTCAACGCCAGTCGCCGAGGTGACCTGTTCGGATCAGACAACTGAAGTGGAACGTCAGGTAACCTTGGAAGAGTCTGCAACTTAATGACGCCGCCCCCAAGGTAACTCTCTGGCCGACTGTGCATTTACGTTTACTACCTTAGCGAGAAGACCTTGTCTATGCTAAATCTTGCTCGTATTACTGTTGTTGCTCGCAATGTCTTTTTAGAAGTCATTCGCGATCGCATCCTCTATATGGTTGGAGTATTTGCTGTAATCATGGTGCTGGCGGCGGTGATGCTACCAGAGGTAGCCGTCGGTACTGAAAATAAGATTTTGCTCGACCTTGGATTAGCGGCCATCAACGTCTTTACCCTGGTGGTTGCCATCTTTGTCGGCACTGGTCTAGTCAATAAGGAAATCGAGAAAAAAACGGTGCTGGTGCTAATTGCTAAACCCGTGAGCCGGTTTGAGATTATTCTGGGCAAACACCTGGGTCTGGCCGCTGTTATTGGCGTGTTAATGCTGGTGCAAACCGGGATTTTTATCGTGCTTCTGACTGTTCTGGGTATGGAGTTTCCAGCCGGTAGCATGCTGGTTGCGATCGCATTTATGTATCTCGAAATGCTGCTAATCATCGCCGTCACCATTGTTTTTGGCGTCTTCACCAGTTCTCTATTGGCGACATTACTTTCCTTTGGTACATATCTCGTCGGCCACCTGAGTACCGATCTACTCAAACTCGGACAGCTGGCCGAATCCGAAAGCTTTCAGAGAGCCGTCGAAGCGATGTATTTGGTACTGCCAGATCTAGAACGGCTTAACCTCAAAAATGAAGCTGTCTATGGCGCTGCTCTGTTTCCATCCCCCGGCATCTTAGCCCTCAATGCTTTATATGGCATCATCTACACTGCTCTACTGCTGATCATCGCTGGCAATATTTTTACCCGCCGTCAGTTTTAAGGGCGTTACTCAATGATCATCGCCAGTTCTCTCAGGTTGATCGCACTCAATACGCCTCAATTGTAAGCATTTCGCGTGTTGTAGCGCTTTTTAGGAGCTAAAGGTGGTTTGACTGTCTTTCAACCCCAAATGGCCTTCAAATTTAGTACAAAGCTCGGTAAAACATCTTCGCCATCAATCTGCTGAGGAGCTTGCAATACCTCAACAGCCTGGCCCGGACGATAAATCTCTACAGTCTGGTTTTGAGGATTAATCAACCATCCTAACTGCACGCCATTTGCCCGATACTCTTCCATTTTTGTTTGTAACGTTGTCAATCGATCAGAAGCAGAACGCAGCTCAATCACAAAGTCCGGAGCAATGGGCGGAAACTTTTCTCGAGCGTCAGGGCTCAATGCGTGCCAACGACTGCACTCAATCCAGGCCGCATCGGGAGAGCGCTCTGCGCCGTTGGGCAACTTAAAACAAGTGGATGAATCAAACGTGTAGCCCAATTTGGTTTGTCGATTCCAAATACCAAGATCAATCGTGATATCAGCATTACGACGACCACTTTCACCGCCTGTCGGGGACATGATAATCAACTCTCCCTGGGATGAACGCTCAAACTTGACATCTGGATTGGCCCGACAGAGTTGATAAAACGCCTCGTCTGTCAGCGTGCCAATGGGCTCAAGCGTAATGGTAAAAGCAGTCATAGGCAAAATGCTAAGATTGGCCGTTGCTGATTCAGATTATAGAAGATCGGTTTATTCCATGAATCATGTCAAACTCTGGGCTACCCTGATCGCTATCAGTTTTAGATCGACTATCTTAAGTAATACAAACTATGGCAGACCCGCAACCAGGCTTTTCCATTTCCGATAGCACCGTCTCTGGTGTGAATATCAACCAGGGCGATAATAACCAGGTAGTACAGGGCGACGGCAATCAAGCGGTAGTGGGTAACAACAACCAAGTAACCCAGGCAGCCGGGGCTGAACCCATAACTCAGACAGATGTAGTAGATCTGTTAGCTCAGATCGAAACCCTGATTGCTCAAGCAGATTTGCCAGAGGACATCAAAGACGAAGCCGCCACCTATGCCAAAGCGGCAAAAAAGTCAGCAGAAAAGGACGAACCAAAGAAAGATACCATCAAGACCAATTTGCAGAGCATGGGTGAAACCATCACCGCAGCCAGCAAAACCGTAGACGCCGCCAAAGGCCTCTGGAAAACCGTGCTCCCCGTTGCCCTCAAAGTAGGCACCTGGTTAGGCATCGCCGCCTTATTCGGTTAAAAAATAATGCCTCATCCCGAAACCCAACCACCCCAATCGTAGCACGTAGGTTGGGTTGAGCCTCCCAC
>NZ_JADEXP010000463.1 GCF_015207065.1 Leptolyngbya cf. ectocarpi LEGE 11479
TCGTGGTTCATCGGCCCGAGGCTTACTAGCGGCGTGGGGCTTCGGCCCCCTTTTTTGTGGTCTGAATATTTGTAAAGCAGATGTTGCTACGTCGTGGTCAGCGTAGGGGCGAGTGCAAGTGCTACTGGTACGTCGTTTGAGTGAGACCTTGGCACCTTTGTTAAGTAGTTCTCTAGTATCAAAACCGCTATATCTAGTACCACTATTCAAAGATAAAGCCCTAAATGTAGTGGTTGGTGCTTGCGAATCTTGTTCGAACTTGCTAACTTATACGAGATTAACAAGTTTTGCGAAGGGGTGGACAGAATGTCTTCTTCAGTTGAGTCCAAAAAATCTGATGTAGATGCTCTTTTACTGAAGCAAAAGGGGCCTGCTGCATTACCACTCACTGCCCACGAAAAAAAGTCGCAACTAGAAGCACTCTTGGCAGAACGGAAGCAAGAGCTTGCCGAACGCCTCAAGCAGCTAGCTGAGATACAAGTTAGTGTGCAGCAACTTCAAGGATATGTGACTTCCATAGAAGGTGTTATAGAAATCATAGGTGCTGAAATAGATGCTGATAAGGCTTTGCTTACGTATAAACAGAATAGTCGTCGTAACCCTACAGAAATGCTCCGAGATGAGTTCAAAGGAATGAAATTGGCTGATATTGCCGAAACAGTATTAGAAGATAATGCAGGGCCTTTAACTACGACGGAGCTAAGCCGTATTATTTACGATGCTTACAACGACGATGAACTCAATCGAGCACGAAATTCACTATCTGCTGAACTCAGAGCTGGGATTAGAAGCGAGCATCCTAGATGGCAGAAGTTAGGCCGGAACGCCTATGCAAGTTTGGAATATTCGCAGGAGGAAGCTGCTTAACGAGCCAACTTGATTCCTTGAACCTAATAAAATAGCCCGACACCAACCAGAGGCACCGAGCTACTTGTTAATTTTGGTACTTTTAACTTAGCACAGCCTAGAAATTGGTCAAGTACAGGTGTCGGAAAGTTTGTGTAACAACTTTTCTGGAAGGTAACATCATGACACCGACAATGCATCGTGTAATTTCTGAGAAATTAGAAACTTCGGAAACATCTTTGGGGGTAGCAGAACCTATCGTAGTTAAGCTCGTAGAGTATGGTGGATTTGTTTCCGCAATGCTTGTTTTGTGCCTATTTTTCAGAGTCTTGACTACTTTTGTGACGAAGGTAAAGGAAGATTAAAATCCCTTTTACGTTGTTCCAGCAATTAGCTCGCCCTATCAAACGGGGTGAGCTAATCGGCATTTCCACGCTACTAAGATTGAAATCATAACTTCTAGCCCAATAAAAAAGCCCCTACCGATATGGCAGAGGCTTGAAGTGTGTGTTGTTGGAGAGAATCTGAGTGGGAAAGGGTGCCTCATGAAAGATAATGAAGCTTCACAGATGTACGGAGACGCACTCGGCACCCAAACTTGGTTAGCCCGAATACGCCTTGCTCCGTTAGTGGGCGACGGACTTCGTACGAGCGTCCAGGGCTTCTAGGCGGGCTTCCTGGATGTTATCAACGGCTTTGGTGCGGGCGTCTAGGGCTTCTAGACGGGCGGACTGAATATCTTCGATGGCCTTGGTCTGATTGTTGAGATGCTCAAGGCGTAGTTTGTGGACAGAATTCTTAGTGCGGCTGTCGAGTTCTTCGAGGCAAGCTGACTGAATGTTGAAGCTAGCAGGTTCAGCGGCAGCGGCGATGGGGGCAATGGCAGCGGAGGCAACGAGAACGGTTAAGGCGGAAAGGATAGTGCGTTTCATGTTTAAAGCTCCTTGGTGAATCAGTGAAATGTGTTTACTTGCTTCATTGATTACTAGAATGCGGGAGCTAGCTGAACGTCATCTGACCGGCGTCTGAGGATTGCTTAAGGGGTTTCTGAGTTTGGCTGAGGAAGTTTGGTGATGGGGGTCACAGGGGTGGTTGAGGGTTGCGATCTCAACCCTTTGTGGGCTGCTGGATAGTTGCGTCGCGTTGCAGCGGGGCAAGGCAATAATCAGTATTGATGTCTTTTAATTAGAACAGTTTTCAAGCAATAGCTTCGCTGGTTTGTCGTGGGCTGTGGAATTAGTCGAATTTATTTTTGACTGTGATGCACCGACGCCAAACAGTATTTTCAAGATCTGACAAAATCACCTCAAAGGTATATGCTTCGGCCTCTTTATCTAGCTCAATAACAGCATGTTCAAAAGTTGTTTCACCGACATCGACTAAGCTACTTCCATTCTTATAAGGAGATTGAATGATTCTGTCAGACATATCTGCTCTGTTGTCCAATACGTCCATTGAATTTCGATCAAGTGAATGTGCTATCCAGTATATCCATAGCCCATCCTCCCAAACTGCGACATTGCCTGTATTAGCAATAGAAATATCAATCCAATGTAAGTTTTTAGTCTTGCTAGGAATACATGAAGATTGAACTTCTATATCAAGCTTAGGTTTGAGTACACGCCCTTTAAAGAAACGTATATAAGCTAAAGTTCCACCTATTAAAAAGCCAAAGAGACTAAAAATTGTAGAAATTGTATCAATTAATTCCTTATTAGTTGTGATCGTAGAAGAATCTAGATTCCCAAACTTAAACGTAACAGCGACCCCTAGGAGTAAACAAATAAGGATTAAAACAGGTAAAGAAGACTTACTGCTCAGCCAGCGTTTATACTTTCTGTTCCAAAAAAATAGATATTGGATTAAGTTTTTTGAGACATGAACTATATATTCATAGACAGCTTTTATTACTTTTCCTAATATACTCTTATTAGAGTTCATTGATTAGACATGGGTTAGATTAATAAAAATATTAGAAGAGCTGCGGCAACCATCGATAGAAAGAACGATAGAGAGAAACTTCGATTATCATTATTTTCAGATTTTCTTCGGGCCGCATTCTTTAAGTTTTCGGGAAGCTCATCATCATCAATGATAAGCTTTGGGAGAATTGATTTTTGAGGTTTACTTTCGGGGCGTCTGAAAAACATCCATACTTTCCTTTAGCTTTAGGCTCATAGTCTACCTATTTGCTGGAGTAGAGTTCCCTTCTTACATTTTCTTTAAAGCTTAAGAAAGGAACTTCAATGATGGTCATGTGCTCGAACATTTTGACGTGAGACTTATTGCTCTTAACTTGTCGAGCGCCAGTGATTGCGGCTAATTCAAGTGACTCATCTATCCAGTCACAAATTTATAATCTTGGTGAATCCTTTGCTGCCTCGTTGCCACCTTGAGCAGCAATTCAAGACCTCCTAGGCTTTGCGATCGCAACCACTACCCAATCACCCAAAACCGCTGCCCATCCGCCTACGCCGCCACACTGCACATTGCTACGCCGTGGACGGTTGTTGTTCGCGCTGCTCACGCTATTTCGCCACTGTCACCGTCAAGCGGCAGCTTATCACAGCAAAGCTGTGAGCGCTTATGCTCTTGGGGTGCCAGCGGCTAGCTGGGGAGTCTGCAGAGAAGAGAGAGAAAGGAGAGGTAAGGGTTTCTGCGAGCACTCTAGCCGTTAGGCTGCTCGGTGCCGGTAGTGTCTTCGTTCCCCAGCCTAGGCCGGTCGTGTGCGTCAGCGGTCGCCGTGTGGCCCTTAGAGGGGCCTGCTGCTCTACCAGGGCAGGTAATTCCCCGCTGTTAGACTTCCGTGGCTTTCTGGCCGTGGTACCCAGCTCAGCAGCTCTACAGCGCAGCCCCCGGCCAGCAATACCGCATACTGTCCCCGGTCAGCGGCTACCGCCTTACTTCGCCAGCCCTGCGCACGTAGCCACGGTGCTAGCCCGTAGGGCAGCCGCAAGGGCACAGCTAGTACTACGCCGCAGGCGAGGCCGTCGCGGTGCGGGCGTGCCCACGGGCAGGCGTTGAGTATATCGGGCTTGGGTTTTAGTTCAAGTTGTTGCATCGCTATTTTGTTGTAGCGGCAGGGTGCCTTACAAGTCTGTTGCCCTGCCGTTTAGTGTTGTTGCACCCCCAGCCGTGGCCTTTAGCTGGGGTGGGTTGGTGTCCATTACGTTGCTACCGTTGTTTGCTTGCTGCCCGCTAGCAGGGCTCTAGGCGTTTCTCTGGCTTGTTTCCTGGGGTTGTTGGTTTGGCTCTACTGCTCCGTCTTTGTAGGGTTTCCGCCCTAGCTCGCCGGTCTCTGTTT
>NZ_JADEXP010000464.1 GCF_015207065.1 Leptolyngbya cf. ectocarpi LEGE 11479
GTATTGCCTTACGATTCTCTAACGCATTCAGCTTCATCTGATCCAAAGTAGACAATACTCGCGTCTCAACTAACGGCTCATCCGCTGCTTGAGGTTTTCCTAAAATTTCCTCTAGCCTTTTAATCAACCGATCCACATCATGGTGAAAATCTGGATCTGGTCTAGCGGTCGCCGCATTGCGGGGATTGAGTCCTTTGAGATCATCTGGCAACTCATCAGCCCCTGGCATATTGGCCCGCCCCACCAACAAAGGAATCACCGGAATTTCCTGCCGTTCCAGCGCCCTAGCAATTTCCACACGGACCCAGTCCACATTTGGGCTCTGCAGGCGCTGTTTAAGCACCTCTAGCCATGTCGGGCCGATCACAGCAATTACAACCTGACTGCTATTGACTGACTGCTGCAAAACTTCCTGAAAGTTATCTCCTAATGGGATTGAGTCTAAGTCCCTAAAAATCAGCTCCTGCGCAAAATGCGCCCTGAGGCGATCATAAATACGGCCAGTGATATCTTCGCTGTCACTGCGGCGATAGGAAATAAAAATAGCATTGGGAGATGACATAGCCTGGTTTAACGAAGAAATCAGAAACTAAGTTGACTGTAGCCGAGAAATTTACTGACTAGCCAGCAGTTCACGGTCTATTTCAATAAAAGTTAGACGACTTTATCTATATCAACAAGCTTTAGTGGGTATATTCGGAAAATCTAGGATTTTTTTATTAGCCAGCAGAACCGTAAGGATGCACCTAGACTCCGGCTGGGTGCAAGTTGCACAGTAAGCACATTGTTAATTGCCCCACAGAAAATCAGATCGCTTAGCTCTACTCACCAAGCCAGAGCAATCAGCTCAGCCGCTAGCTGAGTAAGCTCACGCGTCAAACCAAATTTCTGGCTATCATCAAAGCGTATCCCGAGGCTTTGTAGCATCTCTACCAAAACACCCATGATTCAGCGCACATTCCATGTTCTAGCTGTTCCCAATCTTGAAGTCTCAGCCGCCTTCTATCGGGACGTGCTGAGCTTCACCATCGAAGATATAGGCGATCCTGGCTGGCGTATGTATGTTCGCGATCGCTGTCGCATTATGGCGGGAGAATGTCCCGATGCCATCCCACCACAGGACCTGGGCGATCATTCCTACTTCGCTTACTTTGTCGTCAATGATGCCGATGCTGAATACAACAAAGTCATTGCTCACAATACAGAAATCATCAAACCACTGCGGGATGAACCCTGGGATATGCGAGAATTTGGCCTACGCACGATTGACGGTCATCGCATTGTCATCGGGCAAGATTTAGACTCAGCCAGCCAGTCATCATGATTACAGCCGACTATTGCCAAGCTCATGACCCGCTACAACCAACGGATGAGTGAGCGTCTGATGACCTCTGTGTCAGTATCTCCGATAGTCAGCTTATCCACATAAATTGTCTCTTGCGGTTAATCAGCCTGCAAAATTTCGACTAGAATTTGCATTAACTGAGACAAATCCGTAGGCACCCTATAAAGCATAGTATCCTGAATAATTCGCTTCTCAGCCCGTAAAAAACTACCAAACTGCCAAATATCTCCTGTTGTAATCGCCCCGTACAAAATCGGATCGCTCAGCTCTACCCACTGATCCAGAGCGATCAGCTCAGTTGCCAGCTGAGTAAACCCACGGGTCAAATCTGCCTGTTTGGCCTCGACCACCAACACTCGATGTTTCGCTTCTAGCAAATAATCTAGATCGCCGCTGAGAAACTGATTCACCTCTACGGGGTACTCAATATTGACAATCGCCTGAGTAATATCAGCCACCTCTAGCAGCACGGGGGCAATTAATACCTCCCGCCGAGCGGCTTCACTGGTTAACCGTACCCGCTGTCGGCGATTTTCTAACCGTGCTTTGAGTCCCTCAGCCACGGGCATTAACTCTTGAGAGGTTTGCTCAAACTCAATGGGAGATACCTCAAAAGTCACCCCTAGCTCCTGCAAAATCTCGGCTACGGGAAACCTCATCTTAAAGTAGCTGCCGAAGGTGTAAGACTGATCCGGCTTGAGAATAGGGACGCGGTGGCTGGTCATTGTTTTTGGCCTCCAACGGATTACCGAAGAAGGTGGGCGGTGCCCACCCTACTATGCGCTGAAATACTTGGCGGTGGGGTGATACGTGATAATCGCCGTTGTTGACTCCTCAGGATAAAGCTGCTCACTCTCATCCATAGTCATGCCAATGCGGTCAGTGCCCAAAATCTCTAGCTGCTTAGCCTGGTCTGCCACGTTAGGACAGGCCGGGTAGCCAAAGCTGTAGCGACTGCCCTGATAGCGCTGGGCCAGCATGTCGCGGATGTTGTCAGGATCGAGATCGCCGTAGCCCAATTCCTTACGAATTAGCGCATGGCACCATTCTGCCATCGCCTCAGCCATTTGCACCGCTAACCCGTGAAAATAAAGGTAGTCAGTATACTTATCCTCAGCAAACAGCTGACGGGCATAGTCCGCTGAAACCTGTCCCACGGTTACCGCTTGCATGGGAAAAACATCGAACTGATTCTGTTCTTTGGGTAAGAAAAAGTCAGCAATACACAGACGCCGCATCGATTTTTGTCGCGGAAACTCCCAGGTGAATGATGGCTTAGCATCCTCAGGCGTCAGCCCCTGGTCAATCACCGAGGGAGCATATACGTGTACAGAATTACCCTCAGCTACGCAGGGAAAATACCCATAGACCAGTTGCGGATGCAAGAGATTCTCAGCCTTAATTTTTTGTTTCCATTCGGCCAGGATAGGATGCACCGTCTCCTGCAGAAACACATCATATTCCTCACGAGACTGCGCCTTGGGCTTACGAAACTGCCACTGGCCGACAAATAGAGCCTGCAGGTCCAGATGCCAATACAGTTCGTCCATATCAAAGTCTTCAGGATTGAGCACTTTTGTCCCCCAGAACGGTGGCGTGGGTCGAGAAATAGCCACATCTACCGCCTCAGAGCGATTGGTATCAATCACTTCAGGCTCTTTTTTCTTTTCCTTCTTAGCACCACCGTTAAGCTCGGCCTCAGCCTGGGCGATCGCACGCCGTCCTTTTTGGTTGTACTGGGCATAGTCACCGACAAAGCCTTCACTGTCCTGCCAGCTCTCTTCTTTTTTAGCCGGCATCAGCCGATCCATAAATGTGAGATCTGCAAAGGCATCTTTACCATAGATCACCTGACCGTTGTAGACATCCTGGCAGTCGCCGTACACAAACTTAGGTGTAAGCGCCGCGCCGCCCAAAATGACTGGCACAGAAATACCTTTTTCGTTGAAGACTGCTAGATTGTCTTTCATAAAAGCGGTGGATTTCACCAGTAGTCCGCTCATAGCAATACAGTCAGGCTGATGTTCTTCGTAGGCGGTAACAATGGCATCAATGGTTTGTTTAATGCCTAGATTAATCACCTTGTAGCCATTATTGGTGAGAATAATATCCACCAGGTTTTTACCGATGTCATGGACGTCGCCTTTTACAGTCGCGATCAGAAACTTACCCTTACCAGAATCGTCCTGACCGTCTTCTTTTTCCATCAGCGGCTCCAAGAACGCCACGGCTGCTTTCATAGTTTGGGCGGACTGTAGTACAAAGGGCAGCTGCATTTGACCAGAGCCAAACAGTTCTCCGACAACTTTCATGCCGTCTAGCAGGAAGGTGTTGATAATTTGCAGGGGCTCATAAGGAGTGTCTAGAGCCACCTGTAGCGCTTCATCTAAGCCGATGCGTTCCCCGTCAATGATGTGCTGCTTTAGTCGTTCTTCGATAGGCAGATCGGCCAGAGAGGCTGACGAACGGGCATCTTTGGTGGTAACTCCTTCAAAGAGCGTGGTTAATTTACCCAGAGGGTCGTAGGTACAGATCTCGCCATCAAACTCTCGATTGTCATAGATCAGGTCTCTACAGATCTTTTGATGATCGGGCTCAATTTTGATTAGAGGCAGGATCTTGGCCGCAGAGACAATCGCTCCGTCCATCCCCACCTGCGTCGCTTCATGGAGAAACATGGAGTTGAGCGTAATGCGGGCGGCTGGATTGAGACCAAAAGAGACATTGGAAACGCCCAACATAAAGTGAGCACCAGGAAGCGTTTCACTGATTTTTTTAATCGCGTCAATGGTA